>DASTZC010000162.1 GCA_035764505.1 Candidatus Polarisedimenticolia bacterium | reverse complement strand
AGATGGCCCTGCCGGTGGTCAAAGGACTCAAGAGCGAGCAGGAGAAATTCGCCGGAGCACTGCGGACCTACTGTATCGAAGCGCTGATGCAGGACGGCAAGGCCTTGCAAGCGGGCACCTCGCACAACCTCGGCCAGAATTTCTCCCGCGCCTTCGACGTCAAGTTCCAGAGCCAGGACGGAAAAATGGAGCACGTGTGGCAGACGAGCTGGGGCGTTTCCACCCGGCTGGTGGGCGCCCTCGTTCTGGCACACGGAGACGATCAAGGTCTCGTGCTGCCTCCGGCCCTGGCGCCGATTCAGGCGGTCATCGTGCCGATCGGCAAGACCGACGAGGAGAAGGCGGCGGTGCGCGCTGCGGTGGACAAGCTGTGCCATGCCGTCTCCGGCAAGGTCCGCATCCATGCCGATCTCCGCGAAGAGGTGTCGCCCGGGTTCAAGTTCAACGAGTGGGAGCTCAAGGGGGTGCCGCTGCGCCTGGAAATCGGGCCGCGCGATCTCGCCCAGGGCAAACTCGTGTGTGTCTCGCGGCTGGACCGCAAGAAGGAGTCCTTGCCCCTCGATGGAATCGAGGCGCGCCTGCCCGGCCTGTTGGCGGGCATCCAACGCTCGCTTTACGAGCGCGCCCTCAAGTTCCGTATCGACAACACCCGGCCGGCCAAGAGCTATGCCGAATTCAAGGAGCAGCTCGAAACCCTGGGAGGGTTCTTCGAGGCATTCTGGTGCGGCAGCGCCGAATGCGAGAAGAAGATCAAGGAAGAGACCAAAGCCACCATCCGATGCATTCCGCTGGAGGGACAGGGAGCCGAAGGGACGTGCCTGTATTGCGGAACCCTGTCGCGAACGCGGGTCCTCATGGCACGAGCCTATTGAAGACGGATTTCTCTCGATGGCCTCTCGGAGCGCCGGCTCTTCTGACCCTGGCGCTGGCCTCCGCCCTGCTAACCTCCCCTTCCCCCCTGCATGCCGAGGAGCTCCTGGTCCGTTTCATGTCGCCGCCGGCGGGCCGGCCGGTGAGCGGGGAGACGAAGGTCGTCTTGCGCGCTTCCGTCCCGCAAGGGGCACATCTGGTGCGCATCGAGGTATTCATCGACTCGCAGCGCGTCGCCGTTCTGGAAAAGCCGCCCTACGAGTTCGTCTGGAACGCCGGCGAGGAGTTCCTGCCGCACACGCTGACGGCGCGGGCCCTCGACGATGCCGGCCGGACCGCCGAGACTTCGCTCCAGACTCCCCCCCTGCACGTCGGCCAGCGCGAATCGGTCTCCCTCGTCAACCTCTACCTGAATGTCTATGACGAGAAGGGAAAGCCGGTCACCGACCTTGAAGCAGTTGACTTCAAGGTGTTCGAGGACGGAGTGCTGCAGAAGGTGACGACTTTCACGGCCGCCCGGCAGCCGCTGTCGGTGGCGCTCGTCATGGACACCTCCAACAGCATGGGGACCGGCAACCGGATGGAGATTGCCCGCAAGGCCGCCACCGATTTCGTCAAGAGGATGGCCGGCGGCGATCGCGCCCTCGTCGTGAAGTTCGACGATTCCGTCCGCGAGCTCCAGAGCCTGACGGAGGATCGCAAGAAGCTCACCCAGGCCGTGGAGGCGCTCGTGCCTTCCGGCGGGACCGCCCTCTACGACGCGATGTTCCAGGTGAGCCGGCAGATGGGGGCGCTGGAGGGACGCAAGGCTCTGGTGCTGCTGTCCGACGGCCGCGATCAGGCCTTCGAGGAAAATGCTCCGGGCAGCCTGCACCGGTTCGAGGAAACCGTGGATGCCGTCGTGCGCTCGGAGGCGGTGGTGTACGCCGTCGGTCTTGGAGCGCGCCTGGAGGATGAGACCGACCTGGCCCAGAAGATGTCGCTGCGCCGGATTCTGGAGACCTTCGCGGAGAAAACCGGCGGAAGGTTCTACAACCCGGAGAGGGCGGGACAGCTCGAGGGCGTCTACCAGCAGATTTCGGAGGATCTTGGACGGCAGTATACGATTGCCTTTTCCCCTGCCAACCAGGCGCGCGACGGCCACTGGAGGGCCGTCAAGGTCGAGGTGGCGCGCCCCGGCGCGCGCGTCGTCACCCGGCCCGGCTACTTCGCGCCATCCGCCCCGTAGAGATCTCCTCCCGCAGCTCGTAGCTCAGCTTCCGGCGCTGCATCCAGCGCACCGCCATGAGATCGCAAACCGGCCGCATCAGGCGGGAGCGCGGGCCATATTTCGATTGCCCCCAGCGCCTCGGGCGGTGGTTTACCGCGATCTGCCCCACGCGAAATCCCTCCAGCTGCAGCAGGGACGGCAGGAACCGGTGCATCCCGTCGAAACGAGGCAGCCGGTTCAGACAATCACGTCGCATAAGCTTCAGGGGACAGCCCGTGTCCCGGATCGCCTCGCGCAGCACCCGGTTGCGCACGCGGTTCGCCCAGCGTGAGAGGAGCCGCCGGGGGAGAGAGTCCCTGCGCCGCTCACGGTACCCCACCAGGGCATCGAGCGTGCCGAGAGTTTCCAGCATGCGGCGGATGTCGGCAGGATCACACTGCAGGTCACCGTCCATCGTGAGGACCAGCTCTCCCCGCGCGGCGCGGAAGGCGGCGCCCAGCGCCGCACTCTGTCCGCAGGGGCGCTCCAGGTGCAAGGCGCGGACGCGCGGATCGCCCGAGGCCATCTCGTCAATCATTCGGCCGCTGCCGTCACGGCTCCCATCATCCACCAGCACGACCTCGAAGCTGGGTCCCTGGGCCTCCAAATGCTCCTTCAGCTCGCCCCATAGGGGCGGCAGGTTCTCTTTTTCATCACGGATCGGGATGACCACGCTCAACCGCGGTGGGCTCATTTGAAGATCCAGAACTTGCGCAGGATGGACATCCTGCGGAAGGCGCTGCGCTCCGCCTCGCTCAGCTGCGAGGGAGCCAGGGCGGCCTTCCATTTCAGGAAGCCGAAGTGATCGATCTTCCGGAGGGCCGGAAGAAGGTAGCGCGCCGCCGCGCCGCCGGGCTCGAAGCGAAACGAGGCGTTGAAGTCGATGATGAAGACATCCCCGCTCGGACCGATGAGGATATTGTCGCGCTTGCGCAGGTCGATATGCACGATGCCGCGCGCATGAATGGTCTCGATCAGGGACCAGAGACGGGAGAAGAGTGCCTCGGGCAGTTCGCGACGCCTCCAATGGGAGATTCTTTCTCCTTCGATGTATTCGATGGCCATCGCGTTCTTGCCGATCCTGCCGAAATACCTGGGAACGCCGCGCACTCCCGCGAGCCTGCGATAGATCGACGCCTCCCGCCGGATCTGCCAGCGCCCCCACCAGCGAACCGGCCGCATCTTGGCGCCGAAATCCTTGACGATCGCGGTTCCGCTCGCATTGGCCACGAGCAGGATGTCCGCCTTTCCCCATTCCCCTTTCTTGAGCACGAGGGTGGCCGGAGAGCGCAGATCCTCCTCGCGGAAAGAGACTCCCGCAGCGGCATCGCGGACCGATTGAGGGGGCATGCTCACTGTGCTAGTCTCCCGCCCGTCTCTCGAGTTCGCGTTATCGTAGCACGACGCCTTCAAGGACTCCCCCGTGCCAGCGCCGAGCCGATCGGCCATCCTCGCGCATCCTCCCGCCCGATACCGGTCCGGCCGGAATCTCACCAAGGCCGACATCCTGCTCTGGGATGACAAGCCGGAGCGGCTTGCCATCAAGGACTATTCCGGCCGTCCCGCGTGGCTGCGGAACACGCTGGGGAGAATGCTCGTTCGCCGCGAGGTCCGCGCCTATGGCCTGCTGGCCGGCATCTCCGGAATCCCGCGACTTTGGGGCCGAATCGACGCCTTCGCCTTCGCTCTGGAGTTCGTGCCGGGACGCGACCTGTCCCACTATCGGGCGGGAGAGATCCCGGGAAGCTTCTTCCGGCAGCTGGTCGGCCTGCTCGAAACCGTCCATCGGGCCGGCGTGGCCCAGGGAGACCTGCATCATCGCGACGTGCTGGTCGGACCGGGATCCACCCCCTATCTGGTCGACTTCTCGACCGCCGTTTTCCTGGGTCCCGGCTCGGGGGCGCTGCGGCGGCGCCTTTTTGCGGCGGCGTGCGGCGCTGATCGGCGGGCAGCGCTCAAGTTGGCCCGGCGCTTCGCGCCCGGTGTCCTTACTTCAGAAGAGATATTCGAGCTGGATCATCCGCCGGCCTGGTATCGCTATGGAAAGAAAATGCGTGCCTGGTGGCGGGGCGAGGCCGGCCGGCGGCATTGACACCCCCGGGGCCATCCCCTAACCTAGGCGCCGCTTCCGGGAGGCGCCCGCGTGGAATCGCGACGGAACAAAACGCTCGGTTACGTCCGGCTTGCCTGCGTCTACACCTTTGTCGGGTTTCTGGTCTATCTGTCGCGTCCCACGCCCGTGTTGTTCGCGGCCGGAGCGATTCTGGTGGTTCTCGGAGAGTCGATGCGCCTCTGGGCCGCCGGGCATCTCCTCAAGTCCCTTGAGCTGATCGATTCAGGGCCGTACGCCTACACGCAGAATCCCCTTTATCTCGGGCGTCTCCTCATCCTGAGCGGCTTCTGCGTAATGGCACGCAGCCCGTACAAGCTCAACTGGATTGCCCTAGTGCTCGGGTACGCGATCTTCTTCGGCTATTACATCCCTCGCAAGCTGCGGGTGGAAGGCGCGCGGCTGGCCAAGATGCACGGCGAGGCCTTCCTGCGTTACAACGCCGGTGTCCCCATTCTCTTCCCCTCCTTGCGACGCTTTCCCGGCAAGCGCACTCCCTGGTCTCTCTCCCGGGCCCTCAGGAACCAGGAATACCTGGTGCTCTTCGGCGTGCTCCTGGTCCTGGGGCTGTTCGCCTGGAAGACCTGGGCCTAGGCTACCTGCCTCCGGCGCTCCGCAAGCTGCGTCGCTGCAGGGCGCGCCGATAGGCTTCCAAGGTTCCTTCCGCCATCCGATCCCGGCCGAACTGTTCGCGCACGCGCCGCGCACCGGCCTCTCCCAGGGCACGCCCGGAATCTTCCCTCTCGAGGATCTGTGCCATGGCGCTCGCCAGTGAATCGGGATCGGCGGGCGGAACGATCAGGCCGGTTCGTCCATGCTCGACGATCTCGGAGGCGCCGCCGATGTCGGTGGCGACCACCGGTCGGCCGACGGCCATCGCCTCCTTGAGGACGGCGGAAGAGGCATCGCAATCCACCGAGGGGAGCACCGAAAGATCCAGAGCGGCGGTGAGCGCCGGGATGTCGTCGCGAAATCCCAGGAAACGGACCCGATCCCCGAGGCCCAGCGCGGCGGTCTCGCGGCGCAGGCGCTCCTCCTCGGTTCCCGTCCCGACGAAAAGGAATCTCGCCGAGGGGAACTTCGGTGCCAGCTTGGAGACGGCCTTCAGGAAATAAGTTCCTCCCTTGTCGGGCACCAGCCGCCCGACGACCCCGACCAGGAGGGCCCCCTTTTCCACGGCATCGAGCTCCTTTCGGATCTCCGCTCCGTCGACGCCGGGATGGAAGCGATCCTCGCGATACGAGGAGTGCACCACCGAGATCCGGTCGGGCGACAGATCGCCGCGCTCCAGGAAGGGACGGTAGCGCTCCAGCACGGAGCCGCTGGCCAGGATCAGATGATCGATGCGCCGCCGGAGCAGGTACCGGTTCGCCAGGTTGTCCCCCACGCGCTTGGTATTGTGGCGCGTGAAAACGAAGGCCGGCGGATCCGCCACCAGCGCCGTCGCACCCGCCACCGTCCAAAGATCCTGCGAGCCGTGCGCGTCCACCAGGTCGAATCGCCGCGTGCGCAGCAGGCGGCGCAGCGCGGAGAGATCCGCCAGCGCCGAGAGGACATGCTTCGGCTTCAGGAAGCGGGCCTCCTCGAAGGTCTCCAGCCCCGCCTCCCGGGAGCGAACTGCAAGCAAGGATCCGGCGGGGGCTGCGATCACCAGCTGGTGGCCGCGCTCCACGAGAGCTTTAGAGACCATCAGGATGCGGGAGGGCTGCCCTCCCCAGCCGCGATGGAAATTGGTCTGCAGGATGCGCAGGCTCGTGGGCTGCATCGTGGTTTCTCTCGGGAAACGGCAGGAACGGAGCGCTATGCTATGATGCGCTGCGCTCGAGCGTCAATCGTTCCCCGGACGGCTCCTCCCGTTCGCCTCGAGCGGAGACGGGGAATTCGCGGAGCCGCCGCGATGGTCCGCCTGCTGGTCCTCCAGACCCTCCCCCGACCCACGGCCTACAGCCCGAGCAATGCCCTGCTCACCCTGGCCCGGGGACTGGATCGCTCCCGGCTCATCATGACCGTCGCGACGCCGCGGCGCGGGCTTCTGACCGAGGCCCTGGAGGCGGCGGGAGTCGCGACGCTGCGCGTTCCCGGCCTGTCCACCTACCGCCGTCACGATGCGCTCTGGCGCCTCCCGTCCGTGGCATTCCGCCTGACGCAGCACCTGCGAAACCTACAGGCCGATCTCCTCCTCAGCAATCACGCAGAGCTCGGCCCTTTCGCGCACGCCGCGGGAAGGCTGACGGGCACTCCCTGGATCTGCATGTTGCGGCAGGCCGACCGGCCGCGGCGCTACTACGAGAAGTACCGGGTCGGACGGGCCGACGCCGTGGCCGCGGTGAGCTCGGCGGCGCTCGAAGGGTACCGCGCCTGCGCCACGCAGGACCGCGCTCTGGAGCGCCTGCACCGGGTCATCCCGACCGGCATCGCCTTGCCCTCCGAGGGTCCCGAGGGACGCGCGGAAATCCCTCCCACGATTGGTACGGTTGGTTTGCGCAGCGTGAAGCGGCCCGAGCTGTTCCTGCGGATCGTGGGGCGCGTCCATCGCACCATGCCGGGGGTCCGCGCGCTGGCCGTCGGCGGGGCGGAAGCTCCCGTCCTGGCGGAGCTGGAGGCGCTCGGCCGCGAGCTGGGAATCCGCGAAACGACGACGTTTCCGGGACAGCAGAAGGAGATGCGTCCTTGGTACGATGCGATGAGCGTGTACGCTCATACCTCGCGCAGTGAGGCGCTGCCGAAGGCGGTCCTCGAGGCGATGGGACACGGCCTTCCGGTCGTGGCCTTCCGGGTCGGCGGCAACCGTGAGGCGGTGGCGGAAGGAGTCTCCGGCTTCCTGATTGAAGAAGGCAACGAGGAAGAGTTCGCGGAGGCTCTCCTGCGACTCCTGTCCAATCCCGACCTGGCCCGGCGGATGGGACGGGCAGGGCGGACGCGGGTCGCCGAGCAATTCTCCGAGAAACGGATGACAGAAGAGATGATGGCGTTGTTCGAGGAGACGGTCGGCGCGCGCCGGGAGATGGCCCGCACGGGGCCCCGCGGAAAGCGGTAGGAGTCCTCATGGGATGGATGGAAAAGCTGCGCAGCGGATGGCGCAAGGCCAATCCGCGCGGGTTCTGGGAGCGGGAGTATCGCGCCGCGAGCGCACCGGACAAATGGAGCTCCTCGGCGCGTCTGGGATTCTACGAGTTCGCCGCCGAGGTGATTCCCCGCGAGCCGGCCAGGATCCTTGACATCGGCAGCGGATTGGGCCACGGCGGCCGGCGCCTGACGGAAATCTGCCCGAGCTGGAACGTGGAAGGTTTCGAGCTGAGCCGCTCGGCGGCCGAGACCGCCGTCATTCCGACGCGCTGCGGCGACTTGCTCAAGGACCCGCTTCCGGCGGGCTTCGACTACCTGCTGCTGGTCCAGACCCTGGAGCACTTCCGCGATACCGAGGAGGTCCTGGAGCGGGTGGTCCCGGCGGCGCAGAAGGCAGTCGTCATCACGGTGCCCTACCGCGGCCGGCTCAACCGCAAGCACCTCGCGAGCCTGGACGAATCCTCCTTCGCCCGCTACCCCGAGGCCCGCTTCCGCAAGCGCTCGCGCCGCTACGAGAAGGACGGCTCGCTGAAGACCGACCTGTGCGTCGTCCTTCCAGGAAGGGCAGGGAAACAGGTGTGAAGGTCGTCCTCACCACCGATTCCTACTTGCCCCGGCTCGGCGGCCAGGAGATGGGGGCTTTCCGCTTGGCCAAATATCTGACTCGCCGCGGTCACGAAGTCCGACTCGTCACCACCGAAAAGCACCCCCTCTCCGGTCCGGAGCCCGGCGGATTCGACGTTCTTCGCGCCCCGCATGCCTTCGGATTCAGCGCTCGCCGGGATCTGTCGGCGCTGCTACGACACGAGTTCTCAAAAGCCGACGTGGTGCACGCCCGCTACTGCTACCGCCTCGCGGCCCTCGGCGCGCCGGTGGCCCATGCGGTCTCACGCCGCTTCGTGGTCTCCCTGCATGGGCTCGGCTTGCTCGACAACCCTAACGATTCGCTGCTTCGCCGTCTCGGACACCGGCGCTACCGCCGCATTTCTCTCTCCTCGGCAGATGCGGTGATCGCGACCAGCAGCGAATTCGCGCGTCTGGCCGCGGCCTACGCCTCTCCGGCGCGCATCCATGTGATTCCCAACGGCGTCGATACCGATGAATTCGCCGCCGGACGTCCCGTGCCGGAGGACCTGCAACGGCGCTACGCCGGAGACAAGGTCGTCCTGGCGATCCGCCGCCTGGTGCCCAAGAACGGCATCCAGTACCTGGTCCAGGCTGCCCCCGAGATCCTGCGCGCCTGTCCTTCGGCCCGCTTCGTCATCGGCGGATGGGGATCGCAGGAAAGCGATCTCCGCCAGGCGGCCGCCGCTCTGGGCGTAGCGCAGCGCTTCGATTTCGTCGGCAAGGTGCCGAACGCGCAGGTTGCCGATTATCTCGCCGCGGCGAGCGTGGTGGTCTTCCCTTCTTCGATGGAATCGACCAGCCATGCCTGCCTGGAGGCGATGGCGATGGGAAAGCCGGTGGTGGCGAGCCGCCTAGGGGGCCTCGCCGAGCTGCTGGGGGAGGATGGGAGGGGGATCCTCGTCGACCTCTTCGCGTCCGATGCGTCGACCTACGACGCTCCGGCTACCCTCGAACAGGACGCCATGCTGCGTTTGGCCGGAGCCATTGCCGGGCTTCTTCACGATACCGACCGCGCGCAGTGCCTGGGGGAGGCGGCCCGCAGCTACGCTCTGGCCCATTTCGACTGGAATGTCCTGGTCGACCGTATCGTCCAGGTCTACCGCGGAGACGCCACAGCCTGACCGGATGACCCTGGTGCCTGACCGGCCAGGACGAAGGTTCGGTGCCCCAAGGATGCGGCGTCGATTCGCGCCAGGGGGATCGTCTTCGACAGCGCCCTGAAATCGCTCTCCTTCATGAGGCAGTAGCCCGGATCCGAAGAAGCCACGAAGTCCTCCACCTCGTTCGGTTGGCGCAGCAGAAGAAGCGGGCGAGCGGTGTAGTAGTCGAATGCCGGATTCGGATCGGGGTAGATTCCCAGCGGCGCGCCCGAGATTCGCGACACGATGCGCGCTGCGAAGGGACGTGCCGATTTGAAGCCGTTGAGCCAGGGAAGCACGACACCGACGATGCCGAGGTGCAAGGCGCAGACGCCCCCGAGGAGAATCAGGATGGCGAGGCCTCGGCGCCCGGCCCGGATCGCTGCGATTACCGCCACGCATATCACCAGCGCCGCCAGCGCCAGCCCCACGCCTCGCGCTGCCGATCCCGGGTAGCGGCGCTCGAATCCCGGCAGCCATACCGCCGCCGCCACGCAGGCGAGACCGCCGGCCCACAATGGAATCTCCAGGTATCCGCGCAGCTTTCCGGGATCGAAGCGCGTCAGGTAGGCATCGAGGAAGGAGCCTGCCAGCAGGGACAGCGCGGGCAGAAGAGGAAGCAGATAGGAAGGACGCTTTTCGACCGAGAAGCTGAGC
This sequence comes from Candidatus Polarisedimenticolia bacterium, assembly GCA_035764505.1. Taxonomy (NCBI): domain Bacteria; kingdom Pseudomonadati; phylum Acidobacteriota; class Candidatus Polarisedimenticolia; species Candidatus Polarisedimenticolia bacterium. The sequence continues at coordinate 2,518 of DASTZC010000162.1, read as the reverse complement.
AGCACCAGTCCGCCCAGCAGCCATCCATACAGGAAGAGCAGCTCCCCACGGCGCTTCTCCTCCCGCCACGGAAGCGTGTGAGCCAGGGCACCCGGCAGAAACAAAGTCCATGGCAGGAATACCAGCGGCAGCGCGATCAGGTAGTAATACATCGGCCGTGGATGATGCAGTCCTTCCTCCACCCGCTGCACCACCTGCTTGCCCAGCACCGCCAAAGGATCGAACCCAGCGCGCCGGGCGGCCAGTGCCAGCCAGCCGGCTGCCGGGGCGAGCGCCAGCGGAATTCCCCACCAAGCCCCGCAGGAACGCAGCCGACCCAGCTCCCGGCGCGAGGCCAGGGCCACCAGAACTCCCGCGGCAGGAAGCGCCACGCCGACCGGCCCCTTGGTGAGGCAAGCCAGAGCCATTGCTGCATACATGAGTAGCCAGCCGGCACGACCTCCCGCCAGCGCCCGGTGCGCGCCCGTCATCGCCAGCACCACCCAGAGCGCCAGCAGCGAGTCGGTGTGCACCCAGCGCGCCTCCAGGAAGAAGCGCTGCGAGGTGGCCAGGACCAGGGCCCCGAAGAAGGCGGCCCTCTGTCCGACCAGCGGCGCTCCCAGCAGGAAGGTGGCCAGAACGCAGCCCACCGCGGCCAGGCACGGGACCCAGCGCGCCGTAGTCTCGTTCAGCCCGCCGCCGGCGGTCGCCGCGATGGAGCTCAGCCAGAAGAACAGCGGCGGCTTGTGGGTGTAGACCTCCCCGGCGTTGCGCAGCAGCAGCCAGTCACCGGATTCGAGCATGGCGCGGGTGACGCCGGCGTAGCGCGGCTCGTCCGGGTTCCAGAAGTCCCGGTTTCCAATCTTGAAGGAGAAGAGGACCAGGCAGATCACGGCCAGGAACAGGAGCGGACGGCGGGCGGGACTCATCCGTGGGTTCCGGTGCCCTCCCGGAACTGCAGCTCATAGAGCCGGGCGTAGGCTCCCTGGCGCTGGAGCAGCGTCTCGTGACTCCCCTGCTCGACGATCCGTCCGCCTTCGAGGACCGCGATCCGATCGGCGTTGCGCACGGTCGACAGCCGGTGCGCGATCACGAAGGTGGTGCGTCCCTGCATCAGGTTGTTCAGGGCCTTCTGAACCATGGCCTCCGACTCGGCGTCGAGTGCCGAGGTGGCTTCGTCGAGGATCAGGATGGGAGCGTCCTTCAGCAGGGCCCGTGCGATGGAGATCCGCTGGCGCTCGCCGACCGACAGCAGATGTCCCGCTTCCCCCAGCGGCGTGTCGTATCCCTTCGGGAGCCGCAGGATGAAGTCGTGCGCATAGGCGGCGCGCGCCGCCGCTTCCACCTGGGACAGCGGTACGTCCGGACGGCCGTAGGCGATGTTGTGGCGCACCGTGTCGTCGAACAGGAGTATCTCCTGGGTGACCAGGGCGATCTGCGCGCGCAGGGAAGCGAGCGTGACTTCGCGCACGTCGACCCCGTCGATGGTCACCGATCCGGAGGTCACGTCGTAGAAGCGCGGCAGCAGGTTGAGGAGGGTGGTCTTCCCGGACCCGCTCCCCCCGACGAGCGCGATCATCTGCCCCCGAAGGACCTCGAGATCGACGCCTTCGAGGACTGGCTTGGCCTGATATCGGAACGCGACCTCCCGGAACTCGATGCGATCGCGGAAGGGAGGCAGGAGAACAGCGTCTGTCTTGTCACGGACGGAAAGGTCGAGGTCCATCATCTCGAAAACGCGACGGGTCGCCGCCATGGACTGCTGCAGGTCATTGTTGATCTTCGCAAGGTTTCTTACGGAAGCATAGAGCCAGAAGAGCGAGACCAGGAAGCTCGCGAATTCTCCCGGATTCACGGCGCCGCGTGAGATCTGGTAGCCCGCATATCCCACCAGCATGGCAGCCACCAGGGCCCCGACCATCTCCATGATGGGGGGTGAGAGCGAGACCAGACGGGCCCCGCGCAGCTCCTGGCGCTGCACCTTGCGCAGGGCATCGGAGAAGCGGCCCACCTCGTACTCCTCCATCACGAACCCTTTGACGATCCGCTGATTGGTGATCGTCTCCTTCAGGATGTTGGTGACGTCGGCCATCTTCTCCTGGCTCGTGCGGCTGGTAACCTTCAGCCGCCGTCCGAAGCGGACGATCGGAAACAGAATCAGGGGCAGGGCGATGAGGCAGACTGCTGAAAGTTTCGGATACAAATAGAAAACCCACACGATCTGCCCAAGGATGATGAAAGTGAGACGGAAGACATCGGCCAGGTCGCCGGAGACTGTCCTTTGCATCCGGGCGATGTCCGAGGTCAGCCGGGAGATGAGGAGCCCCGTCGGATTCAGGGAGAAGAACGCGGCGCTCTGCCTTTGAATGCGATCGTAGAGATCGCGACGGAGATCCAGGATCGCCTGCAGCCCAACGGCCCGGACATAGTAGGCGCTCAGATAGGTCAGAGTCCCTTTTATCAAGTACAGGATCGGAATGAGAACAGCGATGGTGAGGAAGATGGTGAATCTTCCCCGGGCTTCGAGCTTGCTTCCCAG
>DASTZC010000161.1 GCA_035764505.1 Candidatus Polarisedimenticolia bacterium | reverse complement strand
GAAATCGTCCGCCAGCCTGCCGGTGGCCGGATCGATTCGGGTAATGTGGTTCACGTCCACGTCCTGCAGCTGGTGGTGGTAGTTGCGATGGACGAAGGTGACGGAGAGCGACAGCTCGGGGGCCAGCTCCCGCTCGAATCCCAGGGTGAGCTCGTCGGTATAGGGCGTGGAGATGCCCCGATCGATCTGGGTGGCGCTCGGCGGCGCCGCGGAGCGCGGCCGGCCAATCTGATTGTCGGGGCGGCCGAAGAAATCGACGCCATTGGCGTCGAAATTGTAGGAGCGGGTGACCGTGTCGGGACCCTCCTCGAGGATCATCGTGTTGAGGAACAGCTTGTCATAGAAGCGGCTCCACGAGGCGAATGCCTTCGCCTTGCCATCCGCCCAGGGGTCCCAGGAGAGGCTCAGCCGCGGCGATACGTTGGTGTTCTGGATCGAGAGTTCTTCGTCGCGCCGGGGGTTGAAGCCGCTGGCCAGGAGATCGTTCACGTCCACGCCGCGGCCGAGCACCTGGCTGAGGTAATTGGCCTGGATCGCCACCTCGTGCTCGTGCCGGGTGAAGCGGCGCGGGGCGGCCTGCGCCAGCCCCGCGGTGACCTGGGCGATGTGCAGCATGTCGCCATGCAAGCCAGGACTGTACAGCGGGTCGGAAGCCTGGATCCCAAGGTCGTTAATGTTGTCGTAGGTGAGCGGCGTGTTGGAGCTGTGCTCCACATCGGTCAGGGTCATCAGGGCGTCGTAAACCCTGCGCTCCGCCCTGGGGTCGAACGGCGAATGGCCGAAAGAGCTGAGGTCTTCGATGTCGAGGCGGACCCCCAGCCCCAGGGTCAGGTTCGGCATCGGCTTGTAGGTGTCCTGAACGTAGAAGCCGTAATTGTTCCCGGTCGCCGAATTGTCGATGGTCGGGATCGTGGCCAGGTGTGCGGCGACCGATCCGCCGACCTGCTCGGTGTTGTCCAGCGACCGGCCGCGGCTGAGCTTGAAGTCGAGAACGGGACGCTGCGTGGTCTCCCGCTCGAACCCTTCCCTCTCATAGAGGAAGCCCATCTTGAGGTCGTGGCTGCCGCCCGGTGCGTCCACGAACACCGAGAAATCCTCCCTCAGGCTCAGGCGGGTTCGGCTGTCGGAGTATTCATAAGGATTCGGACCGAGCCTCATGGAGGTGTTCAGGTCCTTGGAAAAATCGCGGTCGGGGTACAGGGGCGCCTGGTATTCCCCCGGATCGCGGACGCGATCCCCGTCCCGATCGCTCCAGAACGGGAAGGAGGTCGGTCCCGAGTTGCCCACGGTGTCGAGGAGGTTGTTGTGGTTTGCGTCTTCCGAATCGAACTGCCCGTTTCCCGCCGTGCCGGGAAGCTCCGCCAAGCCCCGGTCCTCGTCGGGATCCACGATCCCGTTCTCGTTCAGATCGAACTCTCGATCCAGCAGGCCGTTGCAGTTCACGTCCTCGTTGGCGGTCCCCTCGCACCCTCCAGGAGGGGTCAGCCTGCCGTCATTGTCCCGGTCCTCCCCGTAGAAGATGTCGAGCTTCCCGTTGTGATTGAAGTCTTCATAGAGATCGTAGGCGCGGTCGCGATCGAAATCCTCGCCCGGGTCCCGCTCCCGGGCCTGAAAAAAGCCGTCCCCGTTGCCCCCGAGATCCGGACGGTTGTCGATGAAGAGCACGCCGTTCCCGTTGGTGTCGGGATTCTGGGTCGGCTCCCGCGCGAACGATTGATCGAACCAGGAGAGCGATGACTCCAGGAGGTGGGTCGGGCTGAATACTGCGGTCTCTTTGAGGGTGAAAACCGGTCCGCCCCGCTCGTACTTGTAGCCCGACTCCACCGCCGTGAGGCTGTCGAGCCCCTGGTTCTCGTCCTTGGTGCGGTCGGCCGTGACCGAGAAGGCAAGCTTGTTGGGCGCGTTGATCTGCCAGGTCAGCTTGCCGAGCTGCCGGTAGCCTCGCGTCCGAGTGATGAACGCCTGGCTGACGGCGTTGATGGGGGTCTCGACCTGGATGAACTCGCTGGCCACGTAGTACCAGACCCGGTCCATCATGATGGGCCCGGAGAGAGACAGGAATGGGTAGTAATCGGTGAAGCTCAGCTCGCGCAATCCCTCGACCTCGCCCAGCCCGCCGCGCAACTCGGGAGGATCGATGCCGGCGCCGTCGCCGTCCAGGCGGTCGGAGCGCACGAAGAACTTGAGGTCTCCCTTGAAGTCGTTGCCGCCCGACTTGGTGATGATGTTGGCGAAGCCGCCCTGGGCGCGGCCGAATTCCGCCGTCGCTCCCGATGTGATGACCTCGATCTGCTCGATCGACTCGATGTTGAGCTGCTGCCCGTAGTAGCCGCTGAAGGGATCGGTCGTGTTCATGCCGTCCACCAGCGTGAGGACATCGGTGTCCCGGGCCCCATGGATGTTCGGGTTGCCGGTGCCGTTCACGTCGGTGACGCCCGGGGCCAGGCTCAGGACGTCCTGGTAGTCGCGCCCCAGGACCGGCAATCCGCCGATGAACTCCGAGGAGAAGGTGGTGGAAGTCACGACGCTCTCGGTATCGACGAGATCGGCGTGCCCCTCGACGCGCAGCACCTCCTTCATCTCCGAGGCCGGGCTCATCACCACGTCGAGCGTGTAGGTCCGTCCGGCCACCAGCTCGATGTCTGAGAACTCCACCACGCCATAGGTGGGGAGCTGCACCTTGACCTTGTAGCCGGGGCCCGGCGGAAGCTGAGGGAAGCGGAAATTGCCGTCCTTGTCGGAGACGGCGCCCGGCTCACCGACCGCGAGGGTGGCGTTCCGGACCAGGATGGTCGCCCCGGGCAGAGGATGGCCGAGCCGGTCGGTAACCCTTCCTTTCAAGTCCGTCGTAACGCTGCCCAGGGCGGGGCCGCTAACCAGAAGGAAGACCAGGCTGGCAAGAACGATGAGACTGCCCGCGCCGCGGCGCATGCAACCTTCCCCCCGATTGGGGTTGTGGCGGTCAATCCCGAGAGTGGACTTGATTATAGGCCCGCCTCCGGGACCCCGCAACAGAGAAGCCCGAAGGGGAAATTTCTCCCGCTGTCTTTGAACCGCGCCTGGGATGGGGATTTTGGGTGGAGGCGGCGATCGGAATTGAACCGATGTATGGAGGTTTTGCAGACCTCTGCCTTACCGCTTGGCTACGCCGCCGCTGCCGGCACGGGGAACCTGTCTGCCGGGGAAACGCCGCAATTATAGGAGAGGCTTGGCTTTGGGCGCAACTCGGAAAATCAGTGCCGTGACGGTTGTCGTCAGGAGGAGGTCGGGGAGGAGGAAATCTTGGAGCGGGAAACGGGATTCGAACCCGCGACTTCAACCTTGGCAAGGTTGCACTCTACCACTGAGTTATTCCCGCCCGCTCGCTCTTTCGGAGGTAGAGTCCCGCAAGAGACCCGGAATTTTTAGCAGAGGCAGGAGTTCCTGTCAAGGCACCGGGGTCTCAGCGATCGGCTGCGAAGGCGTCCTTCAGGTGCTCCAGCAGCGTCGCTCCAGTGGGGGAGAATCGGACGGAGACGACGTCGAAGCGGCAAGGGTGGCTCCAAGAGTCGCGCGCCGAGAGGTAGAGCGCCGCCGCCCGGAGAATCCGCCGGCGCTTGGCGGCGGTCACGGCTTCGGAGCCCTCCCCGAACTCCAGGCTGCTCCGGGTCTTCACTTCAACGAACACCAGATCGTCGCCATCTTTGGCGATTAAATCGACTTCGCCTCCCTTGCAGCGAAACTTCCTCTCTACGATCCGCATTCCGCTGCGTGCCAGGAAATCGGCGGCCGTCTGCTCTCCGCGGTCCCCCAGGATTTTGCGGGGATCCGCGCCCGAAGCCGTCGGCCGCGGTGCCACCTAGTACTCCTCCTCCCCCAGATCCGGGTCATCTTCCGAGGGAGCCTCGGGGGGCGCGGGTGGACGCGGGGTCAGCTTGCGGGCATCCTCGATGCGCCGCTGCATCTCGCGGCGGAAGCGGGGCACGAAAATCCTGATCTGGGCCTGCTGTCGCGTGTTGAGCAGCCGATCGATCTCGCTCCTCAGCTGCAGCTCCTGCTCCTGGTGGCCGCGCTCCAGATCGTCGAGACGCCGCACGACGCTCAGGACTTCCTTCTCCGGAGCCGACTCGGCCGCGAGCTTCGCCTGGATCTGCCGGAGGGCATCACGCCGGTCGCGGGCATAGCGCTCGCGCTCCGCGAACACCTGCTGCACCTTCGGAATGACCTCCGCCTCCTGGCTGTGGGTGAGCGCCAGCGCCTTCTTCATCGACGAGATCATGAGGACCTGAACCGCCTCCTTCATTTCCTCGGATTCCTGGACGGGCCTGCCCCGGGGTGCGGGCTGCGGGGCTGCCGACAGCAAGGACAGCGCCGAGGCGCACAACACCAGGGTCGCCGCCGCCAGGCCGGGCGCGAGCGGTTTGCAGAAATGGCCGATGGCTTTCACGATCCGACTCCTCCTTGGCTTCAAACCCAGCCCCGATCCAGCCCCTGGGCCACGGGACGCTGCTGTTCCACCGGATGCTCTCCCGAGGATTCGTAAATCCCCGGCTCGTCTCCGGGGAACACCTCCTCGAGGACATCCTGCATGTGGGACGTCATGGAAACCGCAGCGCTGCGTTCATCCACCGCCCAATCCGGGTCGGGTGCGATGAGGTCCAACGCCTGCTGCACCCCCTCCGAATCGGTCATCGCGAGACGGTGCAGCCGTGCCGCGGCATCGACCTCCGCCGGCGCCCTCCACCCCCACACCGTGACGGCCGCGACGAGGAAGGAGGCGGCGGTGGCCGCGAGCGCCCACCAGCGCGCCGGAGAATGGTGCGCTCCGAAGGCCGGCTCCGAGGCCAGGCGCTCGCGGATGCGCGGCAGGAACAAGCGCCAGTAATCTTCCCCGGGATCCGGGACCGGGTCGCGGCCGAGGCCGCCCAGGATCTCCTCGAGGCGGACGCGCTCGAGACCGCAGCCGCGGCAGGACCGGAAGTGATCCTCCGCCGCGGGGGAAAGGGGGACGCCTTCGAGCCGCGCCAGCGTCAGCTCGTCCTGGACCTCGGAACAACGTCGAGCCTTCATCGAGCTCCTCGCTCCCTCAGCCGCCGACCCGCTGCTTCAGGCCGCGGACCGCATGGAAGAAATTGGCCTTGGCGGTTCCCACCGTGCACCCCATGACCCGGGCAATCTCATGGAACTTCATCTCCTGGAACACCCTCAGGATCAAGGTTTCCCTCTGCCTCCTCGGTAGCTGGCCGACCGCCTTGCGGATCTGCTCCTGCCGCAGGAACCCGAGCCGATCCGCGGGGGCCGGCTGCTCCAGATCGGGCACTTCCTCCAGCGGCGCATCGCGGCGGGTCGCCAGGATCCGTCTCCGATCCGTGGCGAGGTTCAGCACGATGCGAGTCAGCCACGTCCTGAACGAGGATTCGCCCCGAAAGCGCCCCAGCGAGCGATAGACCCGCAGGAACGCCTCCTGGGCCAGGTCATCTGCATCAGCATGGTTTCCAACCAGACGGTAGGCAAGCCGGTAAACATCCCGCCGATGGGCCTCGACCAGGCGGTCGAAGGCGGCGCGCTCGCCCGACTGGAAGAGCCGCACCAGCTCCAAATCCCTCAGGCTCGGATCCGGCGGTTCCGGCATCGACGTCATCCGCGGGCGTCCTCACGCATGGTTCGACTCCCCTTCGCGGGGAAAGGTTGAAAAGAGCTCACACTCCGGGAGGAAGGGGGACCGCCAGATAGCCGTCGCCGCCGGAACCGGGGCGTCTTCAGGACCTCGCTTCGGATTCTGCCTCCGCCACCGATTCCTCGAACAGCCGGAGGCAAGTATCCACCTGCTCGGAAGTCACGACCAGCGGCGGACAGAACCGCACGGTGTTGTCGCCGCACCCCAGCAGGAGAAGGCCCCGGGCGAAGGCCTTGTCGACGATGGCATCGCGTGTCCGGGGATCCTTGCGCCGGTCCGCGGTGCCGGGGACGATCACCTCGGCCCCCACCATCAGCCCCAGCCCCCGGACGTCCCCGAGAATCGGATGGCGCGCCATGACACCCCGGACTCCCTCCTGCAGGCGCTGCCCCTGCCGCTCCGCGTTCTCCAGGTACTCCTCCTTCAGCAGCCGGAGCGTGGTCAGGGCCGCCGCGCAGGCCACCGGGTTCCCGCCGAAGGTGCTGGCGTGAGCCCCGGGAGTCCATCGCATGATCGACTCCTTGGCAATGCACAGGCCCAGGGGAAGGCCCGAGGCGATTCCCTTGGCGATGGTCACGATGTCCGGCTTGAAGCCGAAATGCTCCGAGGCGAACATCCGGCCGGTCCGGCCCATCCCCGACTGCACCTCATCGGCAATCACCAGGATGCCGTGATCGCGCGCCACCTGCTGCACCCGATCCAGGAACTTCAAGGGAGGCACGACGTAGCCGCCCTCCCCCTGCACTACCTCAATCACGATGGCTGCCACTTCATCGGGAGGAACCGTCCTGGGGAAGAGATAGTCGGTGGCCAGCGAGAAGCACTCCACGTCGCAGGTCTCGACGCGGCGGTTGACCGGACAGCGATAGCAATAGGCGTAGGGGACGTGATCCACCCCGGGAACCAGCGGAAAGAAGCCGCGCCGCTGGACGGCTCGGCTGGAAGTCAGCGACAGCGCTCCCAGCGTGCGGCCGTGGAAGGAGCCGAAGAAGGCCAGGATGCGTGGACGGCCGGTGTGGTAGCGGGCCAGCTTGATGGCCGCCTCGTTGGCTTCCGCACCCGAGTTTCCGAAGAAGACCTTGACCGGTCCCTCGATCGGCGCGAGTGCCGCCATTTCCTCCGCCAGCCGAATCTGGGGCTCGTAGTAGAAGTCCGTGCCCGACATGTGAATCAGACGCGCCGCCTGCTCGGCGATGGTTCGCACCACGTCGGGATGGCAATGCCCGGTCGCCGTGACCGCGATTCCGGCCGTGAAGTCGAGGAACCAGTTCCCATCCACGTCCAGGATGGCCGCACCTTCGCCGCGCTCGACCACGAGCGGGTAGGCGCGGGTGTAAGAGGGGGACACCCGGCTGGCGTCCCGGTGGATCCAGGCCTTGGCCTTGGGACCCGGCAGAGAGGTGATGAGCTTGGGCAGGGTCGGTGGCATGCGCTTCCTCCAGTCTCGCCGTTTTCGGCGAGCGTCACATCTTCTTTTTCCAGCGGACCCCCGAAGGGGTGTCCTCGAGCAGGATCCCTCGCCCCAGGAGCTCGTCCCGGATGGCGTCGGCTTCCGCGAACCGGCGCGTCTTTCGCAGCCCTTCCCGGCGCTGCACGAGCGCTTCCACCTCGGCGTCGAGCCGGTCGGACGGCAACAGCTCCAGCCCGAAGACGGCGGATACTTCGCCGAAGAAGTCCCGCAGCTCCCGCGCGTTCTCCTCCGGCAGCTCGCCGCGGTCCGCCGCCGCATTGATCTCCCGGACCAGCTCGAAGACGAAGCCCATCGCCGCGGCGCTGTTCAGATCGTCGTCCAACGACTCGCGGAAGTGCTCGCGCAGGGTTCGGGTGGTCTCCGCCAGCGCGGCGTTCCGGCCCGGAGCCGCCGCGGTGCCGAGCCGGCGGACGCAGTCCCCCAGGCGGTGGAGGTTGGTCCCCGCCCAGGAGATTCCCTCGAGCGTGAAATTGATGGGCTTGCGGTAGTGCTGCGACACGAGGAGGTAGCGAATCGCCCGCGCGTCGTAGCCCAGTCCCAGCAGATCGCGAAGGGTGTAGAAGTTCCCCTTCGACTTCGACATCTTCTCGCCGTTCACCACGAGGTGCGCGCAGTGCATCCAGACCCGAACGAACGGATGGCCGGTGGCCGCCTCGCTCTGGGCAATCTCGTTCTCATGATGCGGGAAGATATTGTCGGAGCCGCCGGTGTGCAGGTCGAAGGATTCTCCCAGGTATTTCATGCTCATGGCCGAGCATTCGATGTGCCAGCCCGGACGGCCGGTCCCCAGCTCCGTTTCCCAGCAAGGTTCTCCTTCCTTGTGCGCTTTCCAGAGCACGAAGTCGCGCACGTCGTCCTTCTCGTACTCGTCGGAGTCGACGCGGAAGTTGGCGATCATCCCCTCGCGGTCGAGGCCGGCCAGGCGCCCGTACGCGGGGAAGGTGTCGAGCCTGAAGTAGTACGAGCCCTTGCTCTCGTAGGCGTGGCCCTTCTCGCGCAGCGTCCGGATGAGCGCCACCATCTCCTGAATGTGGCGCGTGGCCCTCGGGTAGATCTCGGCACGCTCGACCCCCAGGGCGTCGAGGTCCTCGAAGAAAGCGTCGATGTAGCGTTGCGTGAAATCATCCAGGCTCACGCCCGCCGCCGAGGCGCCGCGGATCGTCTTGTCGTCGACGTCGGTGATGTTCATCACGTGCGTGACGCGATATCCCCTGGCCTTCAGGTAGCGGCGCAGCAGGTCTTCCCAGACGTAGGCGCGGAAGTTACCGATGTGGGCGAAGTCGTAGACCGTCGGCCCGCAGGTGTACATGCGGACCTCGCCCGATGCCAGAGGCGTGAACTCCTCCTTTTGCCGGGTAAGAGTGTTGTAGAAGCGAATCAAGCGATCGTCTCGGAGGTCTTGGAGCCCGGCCCCCGGGTCGCGGGCCGCGGCGGGGCGCTCGAAGGGTCAGTCTAACTGGCCCTTCAGAACCGTGTCAATGCTTCCGCCGTCGGGCGTCGGCGGCTTGCGACGGCAAGAAAAAAGGGGGGCTCGCAGGAGCCCCCCTGGGTGGAACCCTGCTTTCCAATCAGAAGGTCATCTTGATCCCGAACTGGTAGCGCCTGCCGAAATCCCGGATTTCGTTGGCCTGGAGGGATTGCGCGCGGTCGTCGATCTCGAAGATGCGCAGGTCGTCGGTATTCAGGAGGTTGTCGATCACGAAGAAGGCCGATGCATTCACCTTCCCCAGGACGAACTGCTTTTCCGTCCTCGCGCTGATGTTGTAGACCGCGGGGTTGCGATGGATGTTGCGCTCCTCGTCGTAGAAGATGCCGGTGTTCGGGTCGCGCTGTCCGAAGAGCCGGCGGGTCTGGGGGAAGTCGACGTTGTCGGCGGCCGTGACGCGGTTCACGAATGAATAGGGCAGGCCGGAGGCCCAGGTGATGCCGCCCCCGACGCGCCAATCGCCCGGGAGGTACGCCGTGGCGAAGAACTTCGCGACGTGCCGCTGGTCGAAATCCAGATAGCCCGATTTCAGCTCGGTCAAGGCAGGATCATTGCCGCTCTCGGAGAGGAACGAGTCGGCTTGCCCGCGCGACTTGGAGAAGGTGTAGTTGGCCTCCATCTGCCACTTCCGGCTCAGGCGCCGGACGAACGTCAGCTCGTATCCCACGTAATCCTGGTAGTTGATGTTTCCGACCCTGAGGATCTGGTTGAAGTTCAGGTTGTTGATGAAAAGATCTGGGTAGCGGTCCGAGACGCGCTCGTCCGGCTGCCCTTTCCCCGCCTCGCCGCCGCTTCCCTGCGGTGGGTGGCGGAAGACCCCTCCAAAGCTATCGCAGTATCCGGAAGCCGTCACCGCGCCGCAGGTCGCCCCATTGACCCCGGGCTTCCGGGTGGTGTGGTTCACGTCGGAATCCTGCAGCTGGTCACGGTACTTGACGTTGACAAAAGTCAGGCCGAGGCTCATCTCGGGCGCGATCTCACGCTGGAATCCGATGATGAACTGGTCGGAGAAGGGAGTGCGCAGGTTTCGATCGATCTGATTCGCCGAAGGCGGACTCTTGGAGATGGGAGACCCCACCTTGTTGTCGGGAATTCCCGTTGCATCCACGCCGTCGCTGTCGTAGCGATAGTAGGGCGTCAGAAGGTCGGGACCTTCCTCGCCAATCACAGACCTCAGGAAGAGCTTGTCGTAGTACCGGCCCCAGGAAGCGGTGGCCTTCGACTTGCCGTCGGCCCAGGGATCCCAGGAGACGCTGAGCCGCGGGCTCAGATTGTTGTTGGTGATGGTGAAATCCTCGGGCGCACGCGGCGTTCCCTTGTTCAGGATGTTGCTCGTCTGTTGATTCAGCTGATCGCTGGAGATGGTGGTCAGAAAATTGTGGCGCGTCAGACGTCCTCCGGCGGCGAACTGGAGATCCGAGGCCAACGTTTTGGCCCGGAGCGCATACTCCGGAATTCGGACCACATCGTTCCCGTAGATGGGATCGCGGTCCTCCAGGCTGGACACCAAGATGCCGTCGTTGTTGATATCGCCGCTGAGCGTCTCGAAACCCCCCAGGGCGCTGAGCGTGTCGAACTCGATCCTTTCCTGGACGGGATCGAAGAAAGTGTAGCCGTGCGAGGTGATCTCCTCGCGATCGTAACGCAGGACCACCCCCACCGTTAGGTTCGGAATCGGCTTGTAGGTGTCGCCGAAGTAGAGGCCGAAATTGTCGCTGCCGGCGGAGTTGGAAGCCTGCTGTTGGACCGGCAGGAACGCCGAGATGACGCCGCCGATCTGTCCCGTGTTGAGGTTCTGGGCTCCGGTTTGAAGCTGCCAGAAGGGGCGCGCCTGGAAGGTGGCGTCGTAGCCTTCCCGCTCCACGGACATTCCCACACTCATGTCGTGCTGACCGAAGAAATCGGGCACGAAATAGGAAACATCCTCCTTCAGGGTGTCCCGGGTCCGGCTGTCCTCATAGGTCTGGTTATAGGGCCCGGTAAGCGTGAGGTTGCTGAAGTTCAGGAGGTACTGCTTGTCGGCCGAGAGCGGCGCGGTGTACTCGCCCACGTCGGGGATGCCGTTGTTATTGCGATCGACCCAGTTGGGGAAGGGATTGTCGTCCAGGAAGTGGTTGCCGTTGCGGTCCTCGGTGTCGAGCACGCCGTTCCCCTTGGTGCCGGGAATGAAGCCACCGGGGCACACCGAGGGGTTGGGGCACGGGATTCCGGTATCCTCGTCGGGATCCACCACGCCATTGTCGTTCTTATCCGTCTCGAAATCGAGATGCCCGTTGCAGTTGGTGTCCTCGCGATCGGCGCCTTCACAGCCGAGGGGCCCGGTGAGCCGTTTGTCGTTATCTCGATCTTCGGTACAGGTCACATCGCCCGTGATCGGGTCGGGTTCGGAACAGC
>DASTZC010000160.1 GCA_035764505.1 Candidatus Polarisedimenticolia bacterium | reverse complement strand
CGGATCGTATACGACAGCCCCAATCCGTAGGTGTAGGGATGGGCGGGTCCTTGGTCGACCTCGAAGGAGAGTCTCCCTCCGTCGGGATCGTCGACCGTGCCGGTGGCTTCGGCATAGGTGTTCCAATAGGTGGCATTGAGCCAGACTTGCATCGGCCGCGATCCCGCGCGGCCGTTCCAGCCGGTACGCACCGAGGTCACCACGGCCCTGAAGTTATCGTCGAAGCCGAGATCGGCCTTGGCGACGTTCAGATCGGCCGAGAAAAACAGCGATCGGTAGCCTCCCGCCAGGGTCATCCCCAATCCTCCCACCGTCCCCGTCATCTCCGTCGGAACCGAGAAGGTGAATTGCCGGGGCGATCCGCCCGGCGCGATCGGCGGCAGCGTCGCCTCGATGTTGGTGGTCGACTCGTTCCAGATGTAGCCGGCGATGGCGTAAAGATTGAGGAACGGCAGGATCCAGACGTCGAACTTCAGGTTCAGGTTGTCGACCCGCGAATCGGAATCGAGCTGCGCGAAATCGCTCACCGAGGAGGGATCGGCTCCGTTGCGGCCTACTCGGACGTCGGAAATGTCGATGGCGCGATCCAGGTGGTAATAAACGAGGCCGACGCCGTAGGTCCGCGGCAGCTCGATCCCGCGCTTGCGCGCTTCTTCCGCCAGGAACGGCAGCCGATGGTGCTGAGGGGCCGACGCTTCGGAGTCGGGCTCCTCGGACGAGGCGGACGCTGGCGCCGCGGGCGGATCGAGGGCCGAATCGGCGCGCGCCGGAGCGCCGGCAACGATCAAGACCAACGCCGCTGCCGCGCTGAAGCGTTGGATTCCGGCGACGGAGCAGAAAGCCGGCACGGACCTTTCAGAAGGAGACGACATCGATTCACTCCTCTCGCGAGACGCATGCCGTCTCGGCCCGGCCGAGATTATTCCACAGCAGGCAGAGACCTTCCATGCACGCGCTGATGACCGGGTGCGCTGCCGGCCGGAATGGTCGGCGAGATCCAGGAGGGGACGGGAAATGAGAAGGGGCTCGTTCAACGGGGACCGCCGCGCGGGAGCAGCAGTCCCCGTTGCTTCAGGCGGACGCGAAACGTGGAAGAAATTCTGCTAAGGGCACACGGGACACATCACCCCGTTCTTCAGGCACACCGGTTCACCGGTGCAGCTGATGCAGCAATGGCTGCTGCCCGGGCAGTGCTTGTCGGCGCAGGTGGCGGCGGCCTCAATCGCGGACGTGGGCTGGGCAGGTGACGCCGGCGGCTTGGCGGCGAGTGCGGCGGCAGCGGCGATCGCGAAGATGGAAGCGCCTAGGAGCAGCATTCTCATGGGAATCTCCTCCAGGAACGGTTTGAGGATCGGGCCATCGTCTCGATGCGGCGCATCCTAGCACTCCGCGGCTGCGAATGACCAGACCCCGGGTCCTGCGACGAAGGAAGTCGTCGCCAGCTCCTGGACGAAGTGCGCGCTGAGCTGCAGGTCGAGGGAAAGAGAGGGGAATCGGCGATGCTGACAGAAGACAAAGCTTGCCGGGGCCCGGATAGCGGGCCCCGGGCTTCTTGATCAGGACTGGCGATGCACGAGCGCGGCTCTCAGGGCTGGGCGCACTCCGGACAGCGCACCACGCAGATCGGATTCCCGGTGCAGCTGTAGCAGCAGCGAGTGCCCGACTTGCAATGCTTGTCGGCGCAGGTGCTGCCGGCCTCGATGACGGCGGTCGGCTGCTGCGGGGGCGCCGGCGGCTTGATGGCGAGTGCGGCGGCTGCGGCGAGGGCGAAGATGGAGGCGCCGAGGAGCAGATCTCTCATGGGAATTCCCTCCAGGGTCGGGTTGAGGAACGGACAAAGGAGATTCTTACTGGGGAGCGCACTCCGGGCACTTCACCCCGCCTTTCAGGCAGACCGGATGTCCGGTGCAGCTGATACAGCAATGGCTGTTCACCGGGCAGTTCTTGTCGGCGCATGTGACTGCGGCTTCGATGACGGCAGTCGGTTGCGCCGGGGGCGCGGGCGGATGGATGGCGAGTGCGGCAGCGGCCGCGATCGCGAAGAGGGAGGCGCCGAGGAGCAGATCTCTCATGGGAATCCCCTCCAGAAGCGGTTTGAGGAACGAGCCATGGTCTCGATGGGGCGCATCCTAGCACCCTCCGGCGACCGCTGACCAGGCCCCCCGCTCCGGAACGGGGGAAAGCGGGAGGGGGTCATCCTACTCCCAGGATCTCTTCCATGTTCTTTTTCCGCTCCAGGTGCCCGTTTCTAGTCCTTTCGGCGCTCCAATTCTAGTATTCAGGAACAAGGCCAGGCTCGCGGACCGTCCCCGGAGCGGTTTCGTGAGCCGAAACGATCCTGAGAAGGAGGCCGGCCCGGCAGTCTCCAGGAGCGACCCCATGACCCATCGAATCAAGGCCAGTCTGATACTCGCGATCCTCGCCTGCCTGCTCCCGATCGGCAGTGTCTCGCCCGCGACGCAGAAGCCGGCCCAGGCGCCGGGACAGCAAAAGAAGAATGCCAGGAGCGACCTGCATGACGCCATGCGCAAGCTGTGGGAGGACCACATCACCTGGACGAGGCTGTTCATCGTCAGCGCCGCAGCCGATCTGCCCGACAAGCAGGCGACCACCAACCGGCTGCTGCAGAACCAAGTCGACATCGGCAATGCCATCAAGCCCTATTACGGGAACGAGGCGGGTGACAAGCTCACGGCCCTGTTGAAAGAGCACATCACGCTGGCCGCCGAGCTGGTCACCGCCGCCAAGGCGTCCGAGAGTGCCAAGGTCGCGGACGCGAACAAGCGATGGGTCGCCAATGCCGATCAGATTGCCGCTTTCCTGAGCGGGGCGAATCCCACGGCCTGGCCCGCCGCCGACATGCAGCAGATGATGCACGAGCACCTCAATCTCACGACGGCCGAGGTGCAGGACCGGCTGAAGGGTGACTTCGAGGCCGACATCGCCGATTACGAGAAGGTGCACGAGCAGATTCTGCGCATGGCCGACATGCTGAGCGACGGCATCGTCAAACAGTTCCCGAAGAAGTTCTGATGAGGAGGGAGGGCTGTCGTGCGGCCGCTTAGTCGACGGTGCCGGTCGATTCACCGGCACAGGCTCGACGCAGGTCGGCCGCTTCCTCGTCGCTCAGATCGGGGCTGAAGTGCAGCAACGGCGCCAGGATGTCGGTCGTCTCGAAGTAGGCGCCGCTGCAGGCGAGATGGATGAAGCCTCCGGGGGAGAAGCGCCCCTCTTCGTAGAAGACCAGACGAATGCGCCACTCGCCTTTCTGGATCGGCTCGTGGCAGTGGCGGCACTTCGCCTGGCTGCTGGGTGAGCGCTCCGCCCCGTCGATGCGCGGCAGCCGGCGCTGTGCCGAGGTAAGGCGCGCCGCGCGCTCGAGCACTTCGGCCTCCGGGACGTTGATTTCACCCTGCCCGAGGGTCTCCAGCATTGCCTCGGGCCGTTTGTAGGCGGCGCACAGCGGATGGAACCAGAGGGTGGTTTCCCCTTCGGCGTACGGGTTCGGGACGCGCTCGCCGAAGCGCAGCTCTCCCTTGGCGATGGATCTGGCGCAGCCACGGCACCTGGCGCGGCCGCTCGGAGCATTCTCGAAGACATGCGGCATCAAGACCCCATTCGAGGGCGTCTCTCAGGCTCGTTTCGTTTCCGCGGCTGGAGATGCCAGACGCCGGAGGAGCCCTTCCAGAATCTCGGGATCCGCCGGCTTCACGAGATGGTGCAGGAAGCCGGCCTCCGCTGAGGCGCGCTTGTCCTGCTCGCTTCCATAGCCGGTGAGCGCGATCAGCGCGAGATCGCGCAGCTTGGGATCGGCTTTGACCCGCCGGGCCAGCTCGAAGCCGTCCATTTCCGGGAGCCCGATATCCACGATCAAGACTTCGGGAAGGTCGCTGTGGACGGCTTCCAGGGCCTCGTGCCCGTTTCCGGTGACGCGCACCACATGGCCCTGCTTCTCGAGCAGGAGCCGGAGGCTCCTGGCAGCGTCGGGGTTGTCCTCGACCACCAGGATGCGGCGCGCCGCCGCCTCGTACCGCCCGGCTTCGGGCTCCGGGGACGGCGAAGGAGCCGGGCGCTCGAAGAGCGGCAGCCGGATGACGAACTCGGCGCCTTTTTCCTCCCCGTCGCTGTGGGCCTCGATGCTCCCTCCGTGCAGCTCGACCAGACGCCGCGCCACTGTCAGGCCGATGCCCAGCCCGCCCTGGGAGCGCTCGAGACTCTGGCTGGACTGGGCGAACAGATCGAAGACGCGGGGCAGCAGCTCCGCGGCGATGCCGACCCCGGAATCGCGCACCCTGAGAATCGCCTCCGATCCCTTCCGGGTCAAGGAAAAGAAAAGCTGACCGTGCGTGTCGGTGTACTTGCAGGCGTTCGACAGCAGGTTGACGATGACCTGCTCGAGCCGCGCCGCGTCGCCTTCTACCAGCAGGTCTTCGGCCGGCATGTCGACGCCCAGAGCGTGGCCGCGCGCTTCGCAGAGAGGCCGGACGGCTTCGAGCGCCCGCCGCGCCACCGACTGGAGCGCCACGGGAGCGCGACGCAGGTTGATGCGCCCCTGCGTGATGCGCGCGACATCCAGAAGATCGTCGATCAGGCGCCCCAGCTGCTCGGTCTGCCGGCGGGCGATGTCGAGCGCTTCGTTGCGGTGGGGCCCCTCGACGCCCGCGGCCACCAGGGAATAGCGGATGGCGGCGAGGGGGTTGCGCAGCTCGTGCCCGAGCATGGCAAGGAACTCGTCCTTGCGCCGGGACTGCTCCGCGAGCGCCTGCTCCATCACCTTGCGATCGTGGATATCGATGACCACCGCGACCCAGCCGTCGCAGACGCCGCCGGAATCGAACGTGGGCGTGTAGGTCGCCGCAATCCAGCGGGGGCCGATGGGGAAATGCACCTCCTCTTCGTAGCGCACCTCCTCTCCGCGCAGGACCTGCTCGAACTTGGGGCGCAGCTGCTCGAAGGCCTCCTTTCCGATGACGTCCGCGATGAGCGCCCCGGTGATCTCCTCCACGCCGCGTCCGAGCCAGTCGGCGTACGGGCGATTGACCCAGACATAGCGCAGATCGCGGCTGCAATGAGTCACCGGGGCCGTCATGGTCCCGGTCACGCGCTGCAGCTTCCGGCGGCTGTCCTCGAGCGCCTCTTCGGCGCGCTTGCGCTCCAGCAGGTCGGCGGCCTGGCGCGCCAGGAAGTCGAGATCGGCCAGCTCCTTCAAGCTCGGACGGTGCGGCTCGCTGAAGTGCGTCGAGAAGATTCCCAGCACCTTGCCGGAACCGCTCTTCAGCGGCGTCGACTGGACCGCCCTCACCTTCGCCTCGAGAAGCACCGGTAGCGCCGGCTGCTTCGCGAAGAGCGGGCTCCGGGTGACGTCTTCGACGATGACGCGCCGGGCGAGCAGCAGCGACTCGCCGCAGGCTGCCGATTCGCCCGCCTGGACGAGGGCAAAGAACTCGAGGAAGCGCGGCGGAAAGCCGGCGTGCGCTTCGAGCCTGAGCCTGCCCTCGTCGTCCAGGATCTGCAGCGTTCCCTGATGGGCGCCGCACAGCCACATCGCCACCTGCAGAATTTCGTCGAGGCACTCCCGGAAGGAGATGGCGGGGCTGGCGCAGCGATCCGCGAGCGCGAGCAGTCTGGCCTGGACGTCCTTCTCGTGCATCAGCAGATCGCTGTCGCGCTCCGCGATCCGGGTGCGGGCCGACTCCTCCTGCATCAGCCGCCGCAGGGTGGTTCCCATCGCGGCGATACAGGCCGCCACGACGATGAAAACGCCCAGGGAGAGCGCGTTGGGGAGGGCCAGGGCCGGCAGGCCGGGTTGCGGCAGGGGAAAAGCGTAGATCCCGAGCAGGGCCGACGCGGCCACGGATGACCAGGCTCCGATGGGGCCCCCGAAGAGGGAAGCCGCCAGGACCGCGATGAAGAAGAAGGCCCGGGGGGCCTGGACTCCGAGCAGCGGGTTGAGCAGGAGCCGGAACAACATCGCCCCCGCGGCGCACGCCAGACCTGTCAGGAGGGACGAGACGGTCGAGCGAGGGGCGACGATCAGTGAAGTGAGAGACTTCATGGGCCCTGCCGACGCTGTGGAGTACCGGGCGACCTTCGTGGCTGGGACTTGAAAGGATAGGATAGCGCAAGCGGAACGCGGCTGGAAAGCGCAGGAAGCGGGCGCCGCTCCGGCGGAGGGGAGCCGAGGCCGCTAGTGACACTAGAACAGGGGCTGCTGGATCGGTTCTCGAAGCGGGTCTTGCAGCCGTGGCGGGCGCAGGTCTTCCAGGCGCAGCGCCTTCGCCAGCTCGAGGTAGCGGCAGCAGGCGTTGGCCAGCTGCATCTGCCTCGGCGTCTGGCATTCCGGCTCGAACAGCAGCGGGCTCCCCACCACGACGCAGGCGCACTGCGCGCGCGACGTCGCCACGTTGAAGCGGTTGAGGCTGTAGAGGAACTCCATCCCGCGCGGCGCGTCGGCCGGGCTCGAGGTCGTCATCGAGTAGACGACCACCGGCGCCTCCTGGCCCTGAAACCGGTCCACGGTGCCCACCCGCGCCCCTTCGGGCAGACGCGCCGTCAGATCGGCCACCTGCGCGTTGTAGGGGGCGATGATCAGGATGTCGGCGAGCTGCAGCGCCGCTTCCTTTCCTTCGCGGCTGCGCCACCTCACGCTTCCGTCCGCCAGCCGCCGGACCAGAGCGTCGACCGCTTCCACCTCTTCGGGGCTCGAGCTCTGGTTGCCTTCGTGCCGCACCGCCCTGAACCAGAGCCCGGCGCCGGCGATCGGCGCCGGATCCAGAATTGCCTGACGCTCCAGATCCGGCAGCGGCTCGAGCCGTGCGTCGTAGAAAAGAGCCGAGGTGAATCGGCAGATCGCGGGGGGAAGCCGCCAGGTCTGCTCCAGGAAGAGGCCGCGGTTTTCTTCGATGGTGTTACGCCCCTGCAGCAGGTGCGCCAGCGCCGAGATGTCGGTCCCTTCGGGGTGGCTCCCTTGCAGAGGCTGGTCCAGCTGGCGCGGATCGCCGAGAAGCACCAGGACGCGGGCGCACTGCGCGATGGCGACGACATTGGCCAGTGACATCTGTCCGGCTTCGTCGACGAAGAGGACGTCAACCGCCTGGAGGAACTCCGGCCGGGACCAGAGCCAGGCGGTCCCGCCAAGGACGCTCGCTTCGCCCGATTTCAGGATGCCCAGCGCCCTGGCGTTGTCGCCAATCGCCGTGATTCCTCCGGCTTCCCCTTCATCGTCCTCCGGCCCCTTGTGGGCGCAGCGCGGCGCCGCCTCGGCCTCCCGCGCGGCTTCCACGACCTTGTCCAGCAGGTTGCGGATCACCTTATGGCTCATGGCGCAGACGCCGACTTTCTTTCCGGCGCGCACCAGGTCGCAGATCATGCGGGCCCCTGTGTAGGTCTTGCCCGTTCCGGGCGGGCCCTGGATCGCCAGCGTGCCGCTCTGCAGGCGCTTCACCAGCCGGCGCGCGGCGTCGAGCCCGCTCTCGCCGGGGCGGCGCAGCGGCTCGCCCGCCTCGCCCAGGACGCCCGGCGCTCGCCCGAGGAGAAGATCGCGCGCCGCGCGGTGATCACCCGGCGCATCGATGCCGTTGTCGGCGACCCAGTGCCCCAGCCTCAGCAGGGAATCCGACAGGGCCTCGATGCGCACCATCTCCTGCGAGAAGACGCTGGTCGGATGGATGGACTGGCTGCTTCCCGCCTTGCGCACCTCGACGAAAAGCTTCCCCAGGTCGATCGATTCCACCTCTCCGAAATCGCGGTCGGCGGGAATGGGAAGTCTCAGCTTGTCGCCGCGCCGGATGCTCGTTTCCTGGGCTGGGAAGCGATAGCGATCCACCGTGCGGCGCTTGATCATTCCGACATTGCCGGCATGCGACAGCCCGGAGATCGCCGATTTCTCGTCGAGGAGATCCTCGTCGGAGAGCTCCCGCAGGCGGAAGTACTCCCACCAGCCTGCTTTCTGCTCGCGGCGGTGCCATTCCAGCAGGTAGGCGAGCAGCCAGCGCGCCTGCTCCTGCTCCGTGCGCGCGGCGCGCTCCGCCGGCAGGCCCGAAAGCAGGGCGGCCATCACCTCCTTGACCTCGCGATCGCGCTCCGCCACGTTATCGCTGGGCTGCCCTTCGCCCGGCACCGGCCGGGGGATGCCGTCGCCTTTCGCCTCCAGCTCGCGGCGCACCGTCTCCAGCCAGCCCCTCAGCTGCAGCGTCGAGAAGCAGTCGTCGCGGTTGTATCCTTCGACCTTCCGGCGCACCTCGGCATCGACGGCATCGAGCTTTTCCAGCTCGAGGGCCCGCTGCACCACGCGCAGCTGCACACCCGCTTCACGCAGATCGACCGAGCGCTCGAAGCCGTACAGCGCCTCGACCTTCTTGAGCGAGTACTCCTCCACGCTCGCCCGGAGCGCCTGCCGCAGGACGGCGTGCAAGTCCACGAACCGCTCTCCCCGCAGCAGCCGGTCGATTTCGTTCTCGCGCGTCGCATAGCGTCCCATGAGGCGCTTCAGCGCGGCGGGCTCGTAAGGCGCGAAGTGGTAGACGTGCAGATCGGGGTGGGCTTTCCAGCGCTGCATGACGAGATCGATGAAAGCCTCGAAAGCGGCGCGCTCGGCGGCGGGATCGAGGCCCCACTGGCACCGGTACTCCGGGCGGCCTTCGGCATCCAGCGCCGCCCAGCCGAAAAGGTACTCGCGTCCCGCCTCGCCGACGAAGGGATCGCTCTCCAGGTCGAAGAAGAGATCCCCGGAGGAGGGATCGGGCAGGCGCTCGAAACCGAGCCGGTCGCGGCGCGGCAGCAACTCGTACAGCGCCCGGCCCGCGACCCGCCCGTCGCGCTGCACGCGTGCCTGCTCGCGGGCGCGCTCGTAGCTTTCCACGGCGCCGCGGGACGGCTTCCAGCCCAGGGGCAGCGGCTCGTCGGCGAGCGCCGCGAGGGTCTTCACGCTGCGTCCTTCCAGCTCGCGCGTCTGCAGGCGGGAGATGCCGGCGACCAGGCTCAGGTGGTCGTCGCGGTGCCGCTGCCGGTCGCAGGCGGGCCACCAGCGGCAGACGTCGCAATGCGGCACCGGCAGGGGATAGGTTCCCGGCGCTGAGGAGGCGGAGACCAGAGCCTCCAGCCGCTGCCGGACCAGGCGGTAGTAGGCCAGGTAATCCTCGACCCGGTAGCGGTCGGGCGAGAAATCGGGACGCGGCGGGACGACGTACATGAACTCGGGGCGCGCCCCCTGGCTTGCTTCGAGCAGGTCGGAGTAGAGGCAGATCTGCAGGACCGAGCCGGCCTTCGTCTCGCGCGACAGCTTCGTGTCCCACACTTCGTACGACCAATCTCCAAGGCGGCTGCGCAGGGGTACGCGCCGGAGCACGTCGGCCCGCCCCGTCCATCGCCCCTTTGCCAGCGTCGCCTGCGCAATGACGTCGACGCCGTCGCGCATCGCTGCCAGCGTGCGCTCCAGACCGGTGTGCTCGTCGGGGCTGGGACCGAGCCGGGCGATGCGCAGTCCCTGGCGCTCCAGGTGGTCGAGAAAGGCGGCTTCATGGTCGGCCCCCAGCTCCCGCAGGATCGCCGCGTCGGGAGAGAACCAGTCGGGAATCCGGCGCAGCCCGAGCGCCGTCTCCAGGTCGAGATGGCTCAGATGGTGGCAGGCGAGATGGTTCGCGAGGTCGGTGGCGGTGAGGCGCAGCAGGTCCCCTTCCTGCCTCATCGCATGTGGTCTCGCTCGATGGACATCGTGCTCATCATTCGGTGTGTGGCGCCTCGCGCGCGCTCGTTTCAGCCGGGCCTCCGCTCGAGCGTAGAGGAGTCCATTACACTAACCCAACCGGGCATCGCGTGGATCATGAAACCGTGGCGGGAGTCGGCGTGCGGTCGGAATGGAATCAAGGACAGGCAGGGATGAGGCGCTCCGTCCCGGTCGTGGCGAAGCCGTAGGTCCCGATCCCGCAGGAGTTCCTGGCGCGCACCAGGTACCAGGTTCCCGAGCCGACAGCGGGATTCGAACGGCTGTCGACATAGGGATTGGCGCCGCTCGATTGCAGGCAGACGGCGGAAGGCAGGTTCAGTCCGGCCGCACCGGTCAA
This sequence comes from Candidatus Polarisedimenticolia bacterium, assembly GCA_035764505.1. Taxonomy (NCBI): domain Bacteria; kingdom Pseudomonadati; phylum Acidobacteriota; class Candidatus Polarisedimenticolia; species Candidatus Polarisedimenticolia bacterium. The sequence goes on along the minus strand of DASTZC010000160.1, from coordinate 985 downwards.
CGCGCCGGAGGTCACGTCATAGGTCGTCCCCGGACCGATCAGGGGACCAAGCTCGAACCACCCCAGGCCGGTCATGGCTCCGGCACTCAGCTCGAGGTCGAACACTTCCACCGGGTAGTCCCACGCCCCCGGATCAGCGTCATTGCAATCGCCGAAGCAGGTCGAGACCCCGTCTCCATCCTGATCGAAGTTGGCGTCGTCGATGAACCCATTGCAGTCGTTGTCGGCCTGATCGCAGATTTCCACGGCGCCGGGATAAGTGGTGGGATCGGCGTCGTTGCAATCACCGGAGCAGGTCGTTACCCCGTCCGCATCCTGATCGAAGCCCTCGTCCACGAGCGTGTCGCAGTCGTTGTCCAGCTGGTCGCAGGTCTCGGGGGCTCCGGCATGGACCGCCGGATTGCCGTCATTGCAGTCGCCCAGGCAGGTCGTGACGCCGTCCGCGTCCTGATCGAACCCCTCGTCTACCAGCGAATCGCAATCGTTGTCCACCTGATCGCAGATCTCGGGGAGGGGCTCGTCGACCGTTCCGTCGCAGTTGTCGTCGGCTCCGTTGCAGACTTCCGGCGCGCCGATATGGATGTCCGGATTGTAGTCGTTGCAGTCGGTGCAGGCATTGGCTGTGTCGCCGTCGAGATCGAGAAAGCCCTCCTCGACCGACCCGTTGCAGTTGTCGTCCTTGCCGTTGCACAGCTCCAGGACGCCCGGATGGACGGCGGCATCGGCATCGTCGCAATCTCCGCCGCAGGCGGCGAAGCCATCGCCGTCGGCGTCAAGGAAGCCGTTGTCCCGAATCCCGTCGCAATCGTCATCCACGCCGTTGCAACTTTCCGTGGCTCCTGGATGAATCGCGGAGTCGTGATCATCACAGTCTCCGCCGCACGCGGTGAATCCATCCTGGTCCTGATCGAGATCGAGGGGAGCCGGGGCATATCGCCCCCCGGAGTTTAATGGCCCGGCAGAGGACCCGCCCCAGACAATCATC
>DASTZC010000159.1 GCA_035764505.1 Candidatus Polarisedimenticolia bacterium | reverse complement strand
GCACCTTCCTGCCCGCTTAGTGTTGCTGTACGGGCCCCTCAGGCTGGCTGGTCTTCTCAAGCGGGTGTAGAATTCCGCCCTCAAACGACCCCACCGGGAGCCTTGATCATGCCGCGACCCAAGCGATCCCTTGCGCCCGTTTTCCTTTTCGTGACTTTTCTCGCGATTCCTCCAATCCCGCCCGAGGCGACGGCGGCGGAGCCGGGGGCCGTGCCGCGTTTCGACGTGAAGAACATGGACACCTCCGTCGACCCGTGTGTCGATTTCTATCAGTACGCCTGCGGCACCTGGATGAAGAACAACCCGATCCCGCCCGATCGCGGCTCCTACGGCCGCGGCCGCGAGCTGCAGGAATACAACCTCTCGATGCTGAAGGGAATCCTGGAAAAGGCCGCGACACCCGACCCGACGCGCTCTCCCCTCAACCAGAAGATCGGCGATTTCTATGCCTCCTGCATGGACGACAAGGCAGCGGTGGGAAAGCCTCCCGCCGCCATCAAGCCCGACCTGGATCGCATCGCCGCGATGAAATCGAAAGCCGACCTGGCCGCTGTGGTGGGAAGCCTCCACGCCCGCGGCAGCATCCTCGCCATCGGCCGCGGAGGGTCGAGCCCGATCTTCGGCTTCGGCGCCCAGAGCGACTACCGTGACGCCAGCAAGATGGTGGCGGGAGCGGACCAGAGCGGGCTGGGACTCCCCGAGAAGGACTACTACTTCAAGGAAGACGAGAAATCGGTCGCGACGCGCAAGGACTACCTGGACCACCTGACGAAGACTTTCACCTTGCTGGGAGACGCGCCGGCGCGCGCCGCCGCGGCCGCACAGAGCGTCATGGCGATCGAGACCGATCTGGCGAAAGCCTCTTTGGACCGGGTGAGCCGGCGCGAGCCGAAGAACCTCGACCACACCATGTCCTTCTCCGACTTCACGCTGCTGGCTCCTTCCTTCAACTGGAAGGCCTATTTCAAGGAGATCCATGCCCCGGCTTTCACCAGCCTGAACGTGGCCGTCCCCGATTTCTTCAAGGGGATGGACACGGCGATCGGCAAGCACAAGCTGGACGCCTGGAAGGATTACCTGCGCTGGCGCGTGGCGGGAGCCTGGTCGCCGTATCTGGGCGGGGCCTTCGAGCAGGAGGCCTTCGATTTCTACGGCCGGAAGATCGGCGGCGCCAAGGAAATCCCGGCGCGCTGGAAGCGCTGCGTGGAGGCGGTCGATCAGAACCTCGGGGAGGCGCTCGGACAGCCCTACGCCGAGGCCACCTTCGGCGCCGAGGGGAAGGAGCGGATGCTGAAGCTGGTCAATGCGCTGCAGACTTCGCTCGAGCAGGACATCCAATCGCTCGGCTGGATGACGCCGGAGACCAAGAAGCAGGCCCTCGTGAAGCTGGCGGCCATCACCGACAAGATCGGCTACCCCGACAAGTGGCGCGACTATTCCTCGGTCAAGATCGCGCGCGGCGATCTGATCGGGAATCTGCAGCGCGCGCGGGGCTTCGAGGTGAGCCGCGATCTGGGCAAAATCGGCAAGCCGCTGGACAAGAGCGAGTGGGAGATGTCGCCGCCCACCGTCAACGCCTACTACAACCCGCAGATGAACAACATCAACTTCCCGGCCGGGATCCTGCAGCCGCCCTATTTCGATCGCGGCATGGACGACGCGGTGAACTTCGGCGCCATCGGCATGGTGATCGGCCACGAGCTGACGCACGGCTTCGACGATCAGGGCCGTCAGTTCGACGCGCAGGGAGACCTGGAGGACTGGTGGACGCCGGAGGATGCCAAAGCCTTCACGGAGCGCGCCGGCTGCCTGGTCGATCAGTACTCCAGCTACACGGCGGTCGGCGATCTCAAGATGAACGGCAAGCTGACGCTGGGGGAAAACACCGCCGACGCCGGCGGGACGCGCATCGCCTACATGGCCCTCATGCAGACCCTCGCCGACAAGAAGACCGATCCGATCGACGGCTTCACCCCGGCGCAGCGCTTCTTCCTGGGCCAGGCGCAGGTCTGGTGCGCCAACGTCTCGGACGAGGAGGCGCGCCTGCGGGCCCAGACCGACCCCCACGCGCTGCCGCGCTACCGCGTCAACGGCGTGGTCTCGAACATGCCCGAGTTCGCGCTCGCCTTCTCCTGCAAGCAGGACTCGCCGATGGTGCGCCAGAACGCCTGCCGCGTCTGGTAGGGGACCGCATGGATCCGATCCGGATCGGGCTGGTCGGAGACCGCAACCTGGAGGTCCGGGCGCACGCCGCCATTCCGCGGGCCCTCGATCTCGCCGGCAAGGGACTGCCGCGCTCTCTCGAGCCGGTCTGGCTCCTCACCACCACGCTCGGCCGCGATCTCGACGAGCGTCTCTCTCAACTGAGCGGATTGTGGTGCGTCCCCGGCAGCCCCTACAAGAGCACCGAGTCGGCGCTCTGGGCGATCCAGACGGCCCGCGAGCGCCCCATCCCTTTCCTCGGAACCTGCGGCGGTTTCCAGCATGCGGTCCTTGAATTCGCCCGCAACGTGCTGGGCTCTCCGGAAGCCGCGCACGCTGAGCTCAGCCCTGCGGCGAAGGATCCCTGGATCTCGGCGCTGTCCTGCTCGCTGGTGGGGGAGAGCGGCCTGATCAAGCTGGTGGCGGGGTCGAAGGCCGCGACGGCCTACGGGAAGGACAAGACCACCGAAGAGTATCACTGCAATTACGGCCTCAACGCCGCTTACCGGGAGCGGCTGGAAACGGGAGGGTTGAAGGCCACCGGATTCGACGAGGCGGGGGACGTCCGGATCCTCGAGCTGGAAGGACATCCCTTCTTCGTCGCCACGCTGTTCCAGCCGGAGCTCTCCGCCTATCGGGGAGTGCCACACCCCCTGGTGCGTGCCTTCGGCGAGGCCGCCTTCCACCATTGGCACCGCTCCCAGGCGCACGCCGCCTCCTGATCC
>DASTZC010000158.1 GCA_035764505.1 Candidatus Polarisedimenticolia bacterium | reverse complement strand
GTTCCGGCAAGCCCGGGCTCCTGCGCGGCATTCGCAATCGAGAGATCCAGGGCTCCGTCGCCGTCCGTGTCTTTCAACAGCTCCCCGAAGTTGAAGTTGATCTGGACCATCACGGGCGCGGGGGGCAGGGACGGACGATCTTCACCGCGCAAGGTGTCCTTCGCAACCCTTGCCGCAACGGGAGCGCGCTCTTCAGATTCCTCGGGCCGCTCGAGATGGATCGTGAAGACGAGAGCCCCCTCGCGGCCGCCTTCGTCGCCGAAATCGTAGGCTCCGGGGCGGCCCTGGATCTCCAGCACATCGATACGGGGATCCAGGGCAGGCTCCGTTCCGGCCCCCGCCAGGCTCTCCTCGGGATCCGAAGCCAGGCGACCGGAACGGTTGAACAAGACGGTGGCATGTCCCTTGAAATCAAGGGTGACCACGTCGACACGCCCATCTTCGTCGAAATCCGCTTGAATCGGATCGATGCTCAGCGAAGGGCGTTCGAAGGCTCCCGTGAGATACTCTCCCGCGGGTGAGTAGTACGTCTTCTCCGCGAGGAACTCACCGGTTCCCGAGCCGACTCCAACCGTCAGGCTGTCGAGATCCTGCCGCGCAACCAGATCCAGGAACCCGTCTCCCTCAAGGTCAGTGAACTCGCCGGCATACGCGCAGCAGTCTGAAGCGACGGTGAAATGGAAATCGCGGTCCGGCGTCCCCAGGAATACCTGCCGTCCAATCGTATAGAGTCCGTTCCAACCCGGTGCCAGGGAGAGGTCGGTAATACCGTCGCCGTTCAAATCCCGCGGCTTCAACAGGCGGGCCGGCGCCGACGTGCTACTGTTTCCAAAGTAGTAAGGAATCTCGAAGGTGCCGTCTCCGTGACCCGGTCCCCAGGCGCCGAGCCCAGGCGCGAACATGTTCGATCTCACAAGCAGGATCAGATCGGGAACTCCGTCTCCATCGATGTCGTCACTATCGACATCCAGAAACTCGGGGTTGAAATAGCCGGGCGGGAGAGTGTAGGCAGGCACGGAAGGCGCGAATCCTCCGTGGCCGTCCCCGAGAACCGAGACGGCGCTGCCGTCGATGAGGCCGCTGAGGCCCGGCTTCGTGACGCCGCTACCGCCGACGATCAGATCCAAATGGCCGTCGCGGTTCAAGTCCACAGGTACGGCCTTGATGGGTCTGGGGCCCACCGCCACGGTCACGCCGGCGGCGAATCGCGGAGCTCCGGGCTGGGCCAGATAGATGGCCACGCTTCCCGGCTCGTTCGAGGTGGACGCGTTGGCCCTGAGAAACGCGAGATCGGTCCGGCCATCTTCGTTCCAATCACCCGATACCATGGCCGGGACGCCGAAGCTTCCCGAAAAGCCCACCTCACGGAGGAACCCCCCGCGACCATCACCGCGAAAGACCTGAATCCCGTCAAGGGTGCCCACGGCGATGTCTTGATGATGGTCCCCATCGAAATCGCCCGCACGAAGCTTGAGCGTGAGCGGCTGCCGCTCTGCAGACAGATCGAGATCCGCGAAGTCACGATTACGGGAACCATGATTGAGAAAAACCGAAAGGGTGGGATGTGTGGTCGTGTAATCGCTCGGCAGCCGGTCCCCGAAGTACACCCGGTCATAAAGGGCGTCTTCGTCCCAGCGGGTGCGCAGGAGGCCGTTGACGCGCAGCGGCACACGCTGCCAGGGACCAGCACGAAACTGCCCGTTGCTCAGCTGGAGGAATGGGACGGTCCATCCCTCGCCTGAAACTTCGACATCCTGCCTGCCGTCCTCATCAAGATCGGCGACGGTCGCAGTTCGGAAGAAGTCAGCGTAGCTCTGGAGTGGATCGCTCTGCGCCTGGACCGTCGCGAATCTTCCGGGTGCCGTGCTGAGATAGATCGTGCTCTGCACCCTCCCCGATCCTGGAACGACGTAGACGAGGTCGGGCAGATGATCAGCGTTCAGATCATCGACGGCCGAGGGAGCGATGCTGCTTTCCGGAGAGACCGGGAGCGGCGGCGAGACGGCGAGTCCCGCCTGGGGAAGGCTGAGGTGCCCGGCGCCGTCTCCCAGCAGAATCTCGGTGGTTCCGAGCGGCCCTGAGCCGATAGAGAGTAAATCCGCCTTGCCGTCATGGTTGAAATCCCTCGCCGAGATCGGAATCAACCGGAAATCCAGCGCCGGATCGGCAGGCGCCTCGATCTTCTGGCTCCTTCGGAACCCGCCTTGACCGTCGGCGAGGAATACATAGATGTTGGTGCTGTCCCGGATGTTGAAAGTATCGAAGTCGATGATAAAGAACGGCTGGCTCATCACGACGTCGGGCAGGCCGTCGCCGTTGAAGTCTGCGCTCATGATGTAGGGCTGATATTGGAAGCCTTCCGTCGGGTCCAGGGGGAGGCTGAAGGGAGTCGGCAGAAAGGTCCCGCTTGCGGTCATTCTATACAGAAGGCCTGACCGCCAGAATGCAACGTCGACGCGGCGATCGCCGTCGAAATCACCGATGGTCATCTTGTCGCCGGTGACGTAGTACGGGGTGAAGCTGCAGCTGCTGGTACCGTTGACCGGCGTGTGCTCGACCGGGCCGATGCCCCCCTCCGCGCGCAACCGCACGAGCGTGATACCGCCGAGGCCGTAGCATGGGTCGTTGGCCACCAGTAATTCCGGGCGGCCATCCCCGTCGAAATCTCCGACCCGCGCCGTTGCCATGTCCAGATTCCTGGTGCCCCCCTGGTAAGGCACCTCGATCTCGTAGTCGATTCGCCGACCGCGAAACACCGGCGCGTGGGTCACGGCGCTATTCCGCGCCGCTCCGGTTTCCAGGTTTCTGGTGGTCTCAACCTGTTCACTCGGCACTTCGAAATGGTCGTCGATTCTAGGACCACGATGAGATGGCGCAGGACGCTTGGGACCGCCATAGACGCCAGAAAGGAGGCCGGCGGTGACGGCGAACAGGACAGCAAGTCTTGCCAGGTGTGCCAGCTGAAAGCTCGGGCCCGTCCGCCTGCCAGGCGCTCTTCCGTCGGGACTCATGTCAGCCTCGGAGAATGTGGGCTGGATTCATCGGGACGGGGCAGTCTAGTCACCGAGGGCGCAGGCGATCAGTGATTGCATGCGTCAATTCCCTGCTCCGACGCGCCACACCATCATCGATTTTTGTGACGTAAATATATCCCGGCGCCAATCTTCGCGTCAACGGAGAAGAAATAAGGCATTTGCCCGTTTGGATAGCGAAAGGCGACTTCGACAGAGCTTTCACGTTTCATCGTCATGTCCTTGGTCCGCGCAACTTGCGGCTTCCGCGCAGACTGTAATTATGACGCGCACACCTGTTCACGCCGGCCCGGTTCCCGTAAACTGACGCGCGCGCCTGCCCCGTATGCGCCATCGAATGCGGAAGTGCCGGGCGTCCTGGACCCCTGATGAAGCGGTTCCGCTTCGGCACCGTGCTCCCGTGGAGAGCGCCGTTCACGGCGGGGGACGGCCTGATCTTCCTCGGGATCGCCGCCCTGCTGTACGCGGGCGCCCGTCTTGCGTTCGCGGCGCCGCGCTCGATCGCGGGCCCCAGCATCTCGACCTCCCCTGCCGCCCTCCCGTGGTACGCGCTGCTGTCGATCGGCCGGATGCTGGCGGCTTATTGCCTGTCGCTGACCTTCAGCCTTTTCTACGGCCACGCCGCCGCCCGGCGGCGCGCCGCGGGACGGGTCCTTCTGCCGCTGCTGGACGTGCTGCAGAGCGTGCCGATCCTGTCGTTCCTGCCGGTCGTCCTGCTGGGGCTGAGCGCCTTGCTCCCGTCGGGCCTGGCCGCGGAGCTGGCCGCCATCGTCCTCATCTTCACCTCCCAGGCCTGGAACATGACCTTCAGCTTCTACCAGTCGATGACCACCATCCCCGGCGATCTTCGCGAGGCGGCGTCGATCTTCCGCTTCGATCCCTGGCTGCGATTCAAGACGCTCGACCTGCCGTTCGCCGCGGTGGGGCTCATCTGGAACAGCATGATGTCCTGGGCGGGCGGCTGGTTCTTCCTGATGGCCGCCGAGATCTACAACGTCGGGGCACGCGACTTCCGTCTGCCGGGCCTCG
>DASTZC010000157.1 GCA_035764505.1 Candidatus Polarisedimenticolia bacterium | reverse complement strand
CGCGGTGCCCGGCGAGGATGCAATTGCGCGGCTCTCCCGGGAGGCCCGTGCCCACCAGATGGCCGGGAGCCTTGAGAAGATCTTTGGGGCGCGTCCCTTCGATGACCGCGACGTCAAGCCCGATCCGCGGGATGCGGAGCCTGGCAACAGGCTCCCCCGCCTCGGCTTTGAGGGAGACGGGATCGGGAGGACCGGCCTCGGGTGGAAGGACCTCTTCGGCATGCACCGCCCGCCAGAGAGGCGCCTCGAGATAGCCGCCGAGCGCCGCCGCCAGCGCGGCGGCGCCCGTCAGAACGAGCAATGCGCCCGCGAGAGCGCGGGCGTCGGAACGTTGCACGTCTTTCTAGACGGACCGCCTGAGAAGCAGGGTCCCCGTGCCCAGCAGGGCGAGGCCCGACAGTGCCAGCAGAAGCAGGTTGCTTCCCGTGGCGGGCATCGCTGGAGCAGCTTCCTCGGCAGGGGCCTCTTTTTCCTGGGGCGGTTCGACCATCGGAGAGGGAGCGGGGGCGGGCTCCGGTACTTCCGGCGCCTCCGCAACTTCCACCGCATGGGTGGGCTCATTCTCTGCCGGCACCGCCACCGCGATCGGAGCCGCCTCCGGCGCACCACCCCACGGATAGCTCGTCTCGTGGCTTGTCAGGCTTTGGAAAGTCTCCTCGTCCAGAGCGCCGTGAACATTCAGAGCATGATCCGACTGGTACTGCTTGAGGGCGTTGCGGGTCGCATGGTCGAGAGATCCCCGCTCGAAGGAGCCTTGATCCAGATAGCCGTCTCCCACCAGGACCCCCTGGGCCCAGGAAACATTCGCTTCACTCGTGAAGAACGGGCTGTCCCCGGCCGCCAGGGCGCTCCCGCCCACAGCCACCATCAATACCATCGCCACAGAGACCCATCCGCCAATACGCGTCCATTTCATGGAACGGCTCCTTTCCGTCGCGATTTCGACTCGAGACGCACCCGGGATCGTTTCTAAGTTGTTGCTCCTCGTTGGATTTACTGTAGCACGCTCCCTTCCGGGGCTACAAGCGAGCCGCAATGGCGCAGCGGGTGGGAAAGAGGGGCTGTGCTATCATCCCGGCCGGAGAATCCCATGGACGCCGCCCCGATTTCCCCTTTGCAGGATTACGATCCGGCTGCCGAAGGAAAGGCCTGGTGCCCCGCCTGCGACGCCATCACGCGCTTCCGGGTAGAGAAGGTCGAATTCCTCGGGAACCCGGTCAAAGCGACCTGTTTCTGCATCGCTTGCGGCACCCGGATCTTTCCCGAGGCCCAGGACCCGTCCGCGGCACGGCGGCTGCGCCGCCAGAATCATCGGTTGCGCCTCCAGGCGGGGGCAGCACTGGGCGCGATGCTGATCCTTCCGGTCCTGGCCGCGGTCCTGGCCCTCTGGCTCCTGCTTCGTCTTCTCTGAGGTCTCTCCAATGACTTTGCCCACGAGCGCGCAGGCGGAAGAGGCGCGCACGCAGGTGTCGAAGCACCTGCACCGGACCCCGATCCTCCGCTCGCGAACCTTGAGCGATCTCACCGGACACTCGGTCTATCTCAAGCTGGAGAATCTGCAGAAGACCGGATCGTTCAAGCCGCGCGGCGCGCTCAGCGCCATGGCGGCGCTCCGGCCGGAGGAAACCCGCCGCGGCGTCGTCACCATCTCGGCGGGAAACCACGCCCAGGGTGTGGCTTTCGCGGCGCAGAGGCTGGGAGTTCCGGCGACCGTAGTGATGCCGGAGTCTGCCTCGCGCACCAAGGCCGAGGCGGCCCGCGGCTACGGCGCCGAGGTGATCCTCCATGGCGACGTGGCGGCCGCCTTCGAGAAGGTCCATGAGCTCGAGCGCGAGCGCGGCCTGCGCTTCGTGCACCCCTTCGACGATCCCCGCATCGTGGCGGGACAGGCGACGCTCGGCATGGAGATCCTGGAGGATCGGCCCGACGTCGAGGTCGTGCTGGCAGGGATCGGCGGCGGCGGGCTGATCTCCGGCGTCGCCTGGGCGGTCAAGGAAGGGAAACCCGCGATCCGCGTCATCGGCATCGAGCCGGAAGGAGCGGACACCATGTTCCGCAGCCGCATTGAAGGGAAGCCGGCGCGCATCGCGCGCACCGACACCATTGCCGACGGCTTGGCGGCGCCATTCGCCGGCGAGCTGAACTTCCACCTGGTGCAACGCTACGTCGATGATCTGGTGCGGGTGAAGGATGCGGAGATCCTGGCGGCGATGCGGCTGCTCTTCGAGCGCTGCAAGGTCGTCGCCGAGCCGGCCGGGGCTGCCGCGCTGGGATCGCTCATCGCGGGGCGGATCGAGCTGCCCGCCGGATCCGTCGTCTGCTGCGTGGTGAGCGGCGGAAACATCGGGGCGGAGCAGTTCGCCAGCTATTTTTCGGCCTGACCGGTGCCTTCCACGAGCTCGCGGGCGCGGCGGGCGACGTTTTCCGGCGTGAGGCCGAAGCGCTTCATGACCTCCTCCAGCGGCGCCGAAGCCCCGAACCCCGACATGCCGACAAAAGTCCCGGCTTCTCCGAGGTAGCGGTCCCATCCCAGGGAGATTGCCGCCTCTACGGCCACCCGCATCCTGATCGAGGGGGGCAGAACCTGCTCCTTGTACTCGCGCGGCTGCTGCTCGAACAGCTGCCACGACGGGAAGCTGACCACGCGAGTCGGAATCGGCGCGGCGCCGCTTTCCAGAATCTTCTTGGCGGCGAGCACCGTGGAAACCTCCGATCCAGTAGCCATCAGGATGACCTTCGGCTCCCCATTCGCGGCCTCCGACAGGACGTAGGCCCCGCGGCGCAGCAGCGCGGCGGGCGGGAACGACCCGCGCGGCAAAACCGGCAGCTTCTGCCGCGACAGGACCAGCGCCACCGGCCCGCCGCGGTGGCTCACCGCCACCTTCCATCCCTCCACGGTCTCGGTCGCGTCCGCGGGACGAATCACCAGCAGATGAGGAATCGCCCTCAGCGCCGCCAGGGTCTCCACCGGCTGATGGGTCGGCCCGTCCTCCCCTAATCCGATGCTGTCATGCGTGAACACGTAGATGGGGCGGATCTCCATCAAGCCGGCGAGTCGGATGGACGGACGCAGGTAATCGGAGAAGACCAGGAAGGTGCCTCCGAAGGGAATCAGGCCGGAGAGCACCATGCCGTTCATCATCGATCCCATCGCATGCTCGCGCACGCCGAAGCGGATCGTCCTCCCCTCGTAGTTCTCGGGCGAGAATTCCGCGTTCCCCTTCGGATAGGTCTGGGTGGATCCCCCCAAGTCGGCCGAGCCTCCCACCAGCTCGGGGATCTTCTCCGACAGCGCCACCAGGACCTTGCCCGACGCTTCGCGCGTCGCCAGCGGCTTGGCGTCGGCGCCGAACTCGGGAAGGGACTGGTCCCATCCCGCGGGCAGCTCCCCTTTCCAGATCCGCTGAAGCTCCGCGGCAAGCGGTGCATGCTCCTTCTCGTAGCGCCGCCACAGCTCGTTCCACTCCCGCTCCAGGGTCGCCCCCCGGTCCAGCGCGCCGCGGAAGCGCTCGAGCGCTTCGGGCGGGATCAGGAAGGAAGCGTCCTCCGGCCAGCCCAGCGCCTTCTTCGTCAGCCGGACCTCCTCCGCCCCGAGCGGCGCGCCGTGCGCCTCCGCCGTGTCCTGCTTGTGGGGGCTCCCATGCCCGATGTGCGTCGTGGCGAGGATGAGCGAGGGGCGGCTGGTCTCCGCTTTCGAGGCCTCCAGAGCGCGCGAGACGCCCTCGAGATCGTCGCCGTCGATGGCGAGGGTGTGCCACCCGTAGGCCTGGAAGCGCTTCTCCACGTCCTCGGTGAAGGTAACGCTGGTGGGTCCGTCCAGGCAGATGTGATTGCGGTCGTACAAATAGATGAGGTTGCCAAGCTCCAGGTGTCCTGCCAGCGAGGCGGCCTCCGAGGCGACCCCCTCCATGAGATCCCCGTCGCTGACGATCGCATAGATCCGGTAGTCCGCGACCGGGAAGCCGGGACGTCCGTAGCGGGCCGCAAGGTAGCGCTGCGCCAGCGCCATGCCGACGCCGTTGCCGAATCCCTGGCCGAGCGGGCCGGTGGTCGTCTCCACGCCCGGGGTGTGCCCATATTCCGGATGGCCGGGGGTGCGGCTGCCCCACTGCCGGAAGCGCTGGATCTCCTCCAGGGGCAGGTCATAACCCGTCAGGTGCAGCAGCGAGTAGAGCAGCATCGAGCCGTGCCCCGCCGACAGGACGAAGCGGTCCCGTCCCGGCCATTTCGGATCGGCCGGATTGTGTCTCAGGAAGCGGGTCCAGAGGACGTAAGCCATGGCCGCCGCGCCCATCGGCAGGCCGGGATGGCCGGAATTGGCCTTCTCGACGGCGTCCATGCTCAGCGTGCGGATGGTATTGATGCAGAGCTGGTCCAGGTTCTCTCGCGGCATGGCGCTCCTCGTGCGTAAGTTGGCGTCGTAACGCGGGTATGGTAACACAGCGACTCCAGGTGGACCTTCAGGCGCGTCAGGGGAACTTTTCCCCTCCCGGCTCCGTTTGAGGCATCGGAGACGTAAACCCACGAGGAGGTCTTATGCGCCGGCTGTTGCACGCCAGTTTCCTGGGAATCCTCAGCTTCGTCCTGGTCGCGCCCCTGCAGGCCGCCGAGGCCACCCGCACCGAGCGCCTCGAGCTCTCCCCCGGCACGACCGGCGCGTTCGTCGTCGAGAACCTGGCCGGGACGATGCGCGTCGTTGCCGGCAGCGGCAGCAAGGTGGTCGCCGTCGCCACGCTGCACGCCGAGAGCGAGGCACTGCTCGAGAAGATGCAGTTCCGCCAGGTCACCGGCGAAAAGGGCCGGCCAACCCTGCGGGTGGAATACCCCATCGGGACGCGGGAGACGGTCCGCTTCCCCCACAGCCCTGACGGAGATTCAGGAGGCATTCTGGGGCACTTCTTCGGGGGAACCTCCACCGTCAAGTATGCCGGACACACCGTCAAGGTCAGCGCCGGCGAGGGGACGCTGCTGTATGCCGAGGTGGAGGTCCAGCTCCCCGCCAAGGACGTCGAAGGGACCTTTCGCAACCTCATCGGGAAGATTACCGGAGAGGGCGTCCAGGGCACCTTGATGTTCGATTCCGCCAGCGGCGACATCTCCCTGGACAAGGTCTCGGGGAAGATCGCGACCGACACCGGCTCCGGCGACGTGAAGGCCGCTGACGTGGAAGGGAGCTTCGATTGCGACACGGGCAGCGGCAACTGTCACCTGACCGGGTTCAAAGGTGACAAAGTCAGCTGCGACGTCGGCTCCGGCGACATCTTTCTAAAGAGCATCGCGGCGAAGGATCTATCCACCGATACCGGATCGGGCAATGTCCGGGTCGAGGACGCCGACATCGAGAGCTTCGACGCCGACACCGGCAGCGGCAATGTCCTCCTGGAATCGGATGGGGCTCGCCTGGAGAGCATCAAGGCCGATACCGGCAGCGGCAACGTGAGGTTGCGGCTCTCGTCGGCGGCTTCCTTCGAGGCGCGCGCCGACCAGGGAAGCGGTGACATCCGGGTGGATTACAAGGACGCCAAGCCGATCCTGGATGGCAAGATCGTCATCGGCTACCGCCGGGGCGATCAGAAGATCCGCATCGACGTGAGCACCGGCAGCGGCGACCTCGACATCGAGCCGATCCGCTGAGCCGAGAAGCCGCCTCCCACCTCGGCGGCTCCAATCTGATTCGAGAGACAGATAGAAGACCTCCCGGGAGCATGGCCCGGGAGGTCTTCTGCTTTATGAAGGAGTCATCCGTGCAGGTGACTCGTTGAAAACCGATTGGGATTGTGCTCTGCTTCCGCGATCGATTCCGTCCGCCCCCGCGGTGGTCGCTTCAGGAGGCCGAGCATGCCGCGTCCGCGCAAGCGCTACCAACGTCCCGGCACCCCGCCCGGGACACTGAACCCTCCCGACGTCGCCCGCGTCCCCAAGGTCAGCGTGACCATCCTCGATTACAACGCCGACTCGCTCGAGGAGCGCAAGGTCGATTCCATCACCGAGTGCCTCCCCTACCGTGACAAGTCGAGCATCACCTGGATTGACGTCAACGGTCTTCAGGATCTGGATCTGATCCGCCAGCTGGGGGAGCTTTTCGGATTGCATCCTCTCTCCCTGGAGGACGTCCTGAACACGGGACAGCGCCCGAAATTCGAAGACTACGAGGAATACGGCTTCGCCATCATGAAGGAGCTGCGCTTCACCGATACGATCGCGGCGGAGCAGATCAGCCTGTTCTTCGGCAAGGGGTGGGTCATCACGCTGCAGGAGGCACCGGGGGATCCCTTCGAGCCGATCCGCGAGCGGATTCGCAAGGGGAAGGGACGGATCCGCCGCTCAGGGGCCGATTATCTGGCCTACGCGCTGCTCGACGCGCTGGTGGACAGCGCCTTCCCGATCCTGGAGAAGCTGGGGGATCGAATCGAAATCCTGGAGCGCGACGTGGTGGGTCATCCCACCCGCAAGACGCTGAGCGAGATCTACTCGGTGCGGCGCGAGCTGCTCTACCTGCGGCGCACCGCCTGGCCGCAGCGCGAGCTGATCCACGCGCTCAACCGGGACGATTCGCCGCTGGTCAGCCCCGAGACCCACATCTACCTGCGCGACTGCTACGACCACACCGTGCAGATCCTGGACCTGGTGGAGACCTACCGGGAAGTGGCGGCGGGAATGCTGGACGTCTATCTCTCCAGCAACAGCAACCGGCTGAACGAGGTGATGAAGGTCCTGACGGTGATCGCCACGATCTTCATTCCGCTTACCTTCATCACCAGCCTCTATGGGATGAACTTCAACACGCATGTCAGCCGCTGGAACATGCCGGAGCTGAACTGGCGCTTCGGCTACCCGATGGTGCTCGGGGTGATGGCCGTCATCGTCGCCGGGATGCTGGCCTACTTCCGCCGCAAGAAATGGCTTTAGTGGACGATCAGCGGCGGCCGGTCTCGAAGGCTTCGGCCAGGCTCACCTCGTGCCGGCTGCCGATATAGATCGGCACCCGCTCGTGGATCTTCGTCGGACGCGCCTCGAGAAGGCGTCCCTTGCCCGTCGACGCCATCCCTCCTGCCTGCTCCACGATCATCGCCATGGGAGCGCACTCGTAGAGGAGGCGGAGCTTGCCCTGCGGCTTCTTCGGGTCCTTCCTGTCGGCCGGGTAGAAGAAGATTCCCCCCTCCAGGAGGATGCGGTGGACGTCGCTGACCATGCACCCCGAGTAGCGGGTGGAGTAGGGGGTCCCCTCCGCCTTGTCCGGAGCCTGCAGGAACTCGAGGAGCCGGCTTGTCGAGGGATGAAGGTAAGCGCGCTGTCCTTCGTTGGTGGCGTAGACCTTGCCGCGATCCGGGATCCGATGATCGCGCCCGGTGAGCAGGAAATCGCCCGAAGCCGGGTCCTGCTGGAAGAGGTGCGTGCCGGCGCCCAGGGTCACCGCCAGTGCCGTGGCCGGCCCGTAGTTCAGGTAGAGCGCCGCCGCCTGCGCCGTCCCCGGCTGCAGCAGCGAGTCCCTGCCGGTCCAGCCGGCGGCGGGCCGGCGCTGCACCGAGACGATGCTTCCGACGCTGCCCCCGGTGTCGACATTCGAAGAGCCATCGAGCGGGTCGAACAGCACGGCGTAGGACGCCGAGCGGGAGATCTCCACCGGCTCTTCCATCTCCTCCGAAGCGGCCATGGCGGCGTCTCCCGCGTCGCGATACGCCCCCACCAGGATCTCGTTGGAGATGGCGTCCATCTTCTTCACCGCCTCGCCCTGGACGTTGGTGCCGCCCGTGAGTCCCGTCTCCCCGGACAATCCCGCACGCCGCAGCTCCCGTGAGATCTGCGCGCCGCCGCGCGCCGCCGTCAGGAGCACCACGATCAGCTCCCGGTCCGATGAAGATTCCGCCAGGAACTTATCGAAGGAGACGCCCGGGCTCATCGCGCAACCACCCGAAGCAATAACATGCTCAGCTCCATTTTTCGGGAGAAGGCCTTTCCAGGTGCCAGCGGGAGCGCGACTGGAAGGCGCGCGCCACCGCCAGAATCCGGCCTTCTTCCCCGGCCCGGGCCACGAACTGGATCCCCAGGGGCAGGCGTCCGGCGCCGAAGCCCATCGGGACCGAGACGGCCGGGATGCCGCAGCAGTTTCCGGCCCCGCCTACGGGATCGTCCCCCGCGAAGACCTCCTCCAGATTGGCTTCCAGCGGCGAAGCCACGCCCGGCAGCGTGGGCGCCACCAGCGCGTCGTATCGGGAAAGAAGCTCGTCGAGCGAGCGCTGCAGCTTGGCCCTGAGCCGCAGCGCGCGCAGGTAGTCGCGGGCGTAGACCATGCTGCTCGAGTAGCCTCCCAGCCGCGATCCCGGATCCGACAGCTGGGAAACCCGCCCCGACTCGATCAGATCCTCGAAGGCGCTCGCCACTTCCGCCACGATGATGGTGCCGGCGGTGGCACCGAACGGAAGGTCCGGAATGGACGCATCCTCGAGAGTCCCGAGCTTCCCCAGGATCTTCAGCGCCTCCTCGAAGACTCCCGGGACCTCGACCTCCGGTTTCTCCCAGGCCTGGCGGATCACTCCAAGCTTCCACCCGCCCGTCTTTGCCGGACGCGCATCGTTCCAGGGCTTGGGAATCGTGGTGGGATCGTCGGCATCGGGGCCGGCAATCTCCGAGAGGACCATGCCGCAATCATCCGCCGAGCGCGCCAGCACCCCCAGCTTGTCCATCGTCCACGACAGCGCCATGGCGCCGTGCCGGCTCACCCGTCCGTAGGTGGGACGAATCCCCGAGATACCGCACATCGAGGAAGGGGTGGTGATCGATCCCCAGGTCTCGCTGCCGATGGCGAATCCCACCAGGCCGGCGGACACGGCGACGCCGGAGCCGCTCGACGAGCCGCCGCTCCACCGCGTCGGGTCCCAGGGATTCTTCCCGGCGCCGGTAATCGAAGCGGCGGCAAAACGGTAGCCCATGCCTCCCGCCAGCTCCACCATCGCCAGCTTCCCCAGCAGCACCGCGCCCGCCTTCTCCAGCCGGCGGATCACCGTGGCATCCTGCATGAAGACCTGGTCCTTGTAGGGAACGGCCCCCCAGGTCGTCGGGATGCCCTTGGTCGCCAGCAGGTCCTTGGCGCCGTAGGGAACGCCGTGGATGGGAGAGCGTATCTTGCCGGCGCGGATCTCCTGATCGGCGCGGCGCGCCTGGGACAGCGCCAGGTCCCGGGTGACCGTGACCACTCCCCCCAGCTTCTTGCCGATCGTCTCGAGGCGATGGAGATAGGCCTCCGTCAGCTCGACCGCCGAGATTTTTCGCGCATGGATTTTCTGTCCCAGCTCACGGGCCGTGGAAAACAGCGTCGTATCATCAAGCACGGTCGCTCCTGAAGGCCCGGAAGACGAAGGCCGGCTCGTCGGAATTCTCCAGCGGCACCTTGCGCAAGGCAGCCGCCCCCTTCAATCCGCCATCCAACCCGCGCGTGATTTCCTTGAGAGCGGCATCATCCAGACGGTCGCCGTAGCGCAGCTTGACGATCCCTGCGAGGGCCACCGCTTCCGCCGAGGGGGCTTCGGGCGTGGGCGCCGGCTTTTCGGCATTCCCGGCTGCCGGCTTTTCCTGGGGCGCCGCCTGCAGCCACTGGGGGACGAGCGACAGGCTCGCCACGGTGGCCGCCGCAATCCCAAATTCGCGCCGCGAGATCGATCTCCGGTTCTTCATCGACGCACTCCTGTCGAGCGGATGGGTAGGGGCCTGAGGTGACGCTTAGAAAGTCGCGGGATTCTACCAAATCTGGGTACAGACCAGACAAGAGCACTCCGGCGCGCGGAATGGTGCCTTTCCGCACTGCCGTCCCGCGCGGCATCTGCTAGCATGGTTTCGGTTACCCATCTGAGCGGTCCCTCCGGAGCTCGTGGTCTTGATCCCTTTCCTCCTCTCGCACCGCCTTTCCACTCTTATCTGCTTCGTGCTGCTGACCGCCTCTCTGGGCTGGTTCGCGGCCCACCTCGTCGTGGATCCCGGCGCCGAATCGGTCCTTCCCGCCTCGGGAAGGGACCTTCGCGACCTGCGCCGCTTCAACGCCACCTTCGGGGCCGACGAGGTAATCGTCGTCGCCGCCCATTCGCCGCGCCTGTTCACGGCGCCCGGTCTTCAGAAACTCGAAGGGCTGGCGGAACGGATGGCCCGGCTGCCGGGAGTCACGCGCGTCCTCTCTCCCACCAACATCAAGGATCTCGATGGCGACGAGCTGGGACCGTTCCCGCTGGTCCCCTACCAGAAGGTGAAATCGGGTGAAATGACCCCGGAGGCGATGGGCCGGTACCTGGCGACTCACCCGCTGTTCGGCGGCCTGCTCGTCTCACGCGACGCGCAAACCGCCGCTTTGCTGCTCGAGGTGCAGCGCATCGAAGGGAATTCAGGGTACCGCGAGCGGCTGGTGCATCAGGTGCGCACCCTGGCGCGGCGCGCCGGCGGCGATCTCGAAATCGAGGTGGCCGGAATCCCGGTCGAAAAATCCGACGTCGCCGCCTACATCAAGCGTGACCAGCGGATCTTCGCGCCGCTGATCCTGGCGCTGTTCGCCGTGGTGACCCTGGCGCTGTACCGCCATCCGGCGGGGGCCGCGGTGCCGCTGGCGGTGGTCTGCGGCTCGCTCGTCTGGACGCTCGGGCTGTATGCCGCCGCCGGCAAGAGCCTCAATCCGGTGACTTCGCTGATGACTCCGGTCATCCTGGTCTGCGCGGTCCAGGAGGCGATCCATCTGCTGAACCACTATCTCCTGGCCCGCGCTTCCGGCTTGAAGAAGCCCGACGCTCTCGAGGAGGCTTACCGCCTCTGCCGGATCCCCTGCTTCAACGCCGCCTTCACGACGGCGGTGGGCTTCGGCTCGCTCCTATTTCTTCCGGTCCCCGCGATCCACGACTTCGGGATCTTCACCGGCCTCGGCGTCATGATCTCCTATCTCCTCACCATGGTCCTGGCGCCGCTCCTCCTGGCGCTGCTCCCCGATTTTCCTCCGCACGTGCACCGCTCTTTCGAGACCGGCAGGGTCGAATCGTGGCTCAAGCGAAGCGTGTGCGCCGTGGCGGCCCATCCCTATCTCTCGGGTGCCGCGGCCTTCCTGGTCCTGGGAGTCTCGCTATCCGGCATCGCGCGCCTGCGCGTGGAGACCGATTTCATCGGGGCGTTGAGGCCCGATGCGCCGCTGGCGCGCGCCACCCGCTTCATCGACAAGCACCTGACCGGGGTGAATTCGCTGGAAATCGTGGCGCGCGGCATCTCCCCGGCCGATCCCGAAGGGATGGCCCGCCTGGCGCGCTTCGAGGCAGCGCTGCGCGATCTGCCCGGAATCCGCCAGGTGACCGGCTATCCCGATCTGGCGGCGCGGGTGAACCGGGCGCTGCACCAGGGGCAGGACCGGTTCGCCACGCTCCCGGCCGACGCCGAGGCGGCCGCCGACCTGGAGGAGATCCATGATCTTCTCGCCGAGCAGGCACCCGCCGATCTCGCCCGCTTCGTCTCGGCCGACGGCTCACAGCTGCGCCTGGCGGCACGCGTCACGGCGCTCGACACCGGCGCCTCGCAGCATCTCTTCGGCCGCATCCGCGAAGCCGCGCGCGCCGCCGGCCTTCCCAAGGTCACTCTGACCGGCAATTTCGTGGTGCTGTCGGACCTGTCGACTTCGCTGGTGGCCAACGAGGTCCAGGGGCTCATCCCGGCGATGCTGGTGATCTTCGCCGCCATGGTCCTGCAGTTCCGATCCTGGCGCCTGGGGCTGCTGAGCATCCTCCCGGCGAGCGCTCCGATCGTGATGGCCTACGGGCTGATGGGATGGGCCGGCATCCCGCTGTCGGTGCCGACCGCGATGATTGCCGGGATCGCCATCGGCATGACCGTGGACAGCACCATCCATCTGCTGGGACATTTCCGCGAGGAGGTGGATCGGCACGGCGACAGCATGCGGGCCCTGGCGGCAATGGTGGACGCGAGCGGCCGGGCCGTGGTCTACTCGACGCTGGTGGTGGCGGGAGGCTTTCTGGTCGGCACTTTCAGCTCTTTTCTCCCTTCGGTCCATTTCGCCTTTCTCACGGGAGCGACGCTGTTGTTCGGATTGGCTTGCGAGGCGGTGCTCCTTCCCCTGGCGCTGCTGCTCTACCGACCCGCCCGGCGCGCGCCGGGAACGGAGCCGGCGCGCGGGACGCGGGCCGCCTTGGGCCTCGTTGTGGTCGTGGCGGTGGGGACGAGGCTCTCAGGACCCGTCCTGGCCGGAAGCTGGAACCTCCAGGACCAGTACGGCCGTCCCGACGATCCGGCGCGCCACCGCGGCGCGCCGCTTCTGGTCATCTACGGGCGGCCGCCGGATTTGCGCAAGATGAAGTCGTGGGAGGTGAAGACGCGTGACAAGGCCGGCGAGACGCTGGCCGTCCTGCGCGGGGTCGACGCCCGCTCGGTGAAGGGGAAGAAGACGCCGGCCGAGGTGAGCGCGCGCCTGCAGCAGAACGTGCCGAAGGAGATCTCGCTGCTCATCGATTGGGAGGGCGAGCTGGCGCGCGAGTACTCCCTGCCGGCGGACAAGGTCAGCGCCACGCTGCTGGATCCGGCCGGGAAAGTCTGCGTGACCGCAACCGGACCGGTGAACGACGCCTCGCTCCAGGAACTGCTGCAAACTCTCGCCGTGGTGCGGGAAAAGGGAGCCTGCCGATGAAGATCCTCCTGGTCGCCATGCCCGACTCCGCCTCCTGCTTCGATCACATCATGGAGCTGCCGAACCTGGCACTCTGCTGCCTGGCGGGGAACCTGGACGGGCGGCACGAGGTGCGCATCCTCGACCTGGTGAAGCACCGCAAGCGTGCCGCGCAGGCGCTGCAGGACCAGATGCGCCGGTTCTCGCCCGATCTGGTCGGAATCTCCGCCATGTCGTTCCAGATCGGCTCGGCCCGCAAGACGGCGGCGCTGTGTCGCGCCATGAAGCCCGAGGTGATCACGGTGCTGGGCGGCTACCATGCCACGATCATGTGGAAGGAGATCGGCGAGGGATACGACCGGCATCTGTTCGATTACGTGGTGCGGGGGGAGGGAGAAGGCGTCTTCAACGATCTCGTCCGCGCCCTCGATTCGCACGGCGATCCCGGCGACATCGCGGGGCTGTCGTACCGCCGCGGCGACGAGCTCCGGCACAACCTGCCCGCCCCTCTCCTGGATCTCGAGCAGGTGCGCCCGCCCGATCGGAGCGGCCGTGTCTCGGAGCGCTTCCTGTGGATGGGCCGTCCTTTCGACGTGGCCGAGAGCAGCCGCGGCTGCACCATGCCCTGCGGCTTCTGCAGCATCCGCCGCATGTACGGCAAGACCTTCCGCCTCTACCCGGACGAGCAGGTGGTCGCCGACCTGCGTGACGTCAAGGCGCGCGGGGCGCGCGGCGTCCTCTTCGTGGATGACAACGTGACGCTCGACGGGCCGCGCCTGAAGGATCTCTGCCTGCGCTTCGAGCAGGAGAAGGTCAATGACCTGTTCATCGTCATGCAGGCGAGCGTCTTTCCCATCGCCGCCGATCTCGAGATTGCCGAAGCCATGGCGCGCGGCGGGGTCAAGATGGTCTTCCTGGGGATCGAGAGCGGCAGCGAGCGAAATCTGAGAGTGCTCGGCAAGACCAAGCAGGCGTCGCTCACCGGCAAGGTCGTGCGCGCCCTGCGCCAGGCGGGCATCATCGTGATCGGCGGCTTCATCGTCGGCAATCCCGACGACCGCGAGGAAGATATCCGCGCCACCTACCGATACGTGAAGGAAATCGGCGTCGACCACGGCATCGTGCAGTGTCTGACTCCGTATCCGAAGACCGAGCTGCGCCGCCAGCTCCTCGAGCAGAACCTGGTCACCAACGCCGACGATCTGGACCGCTACAACGGCTTCATCCCCAACGTCCGCACGAAGCACCTCTCTCAAAAGGACCTCGCCCGCATCATGACGGGGGCGGGGATCCGTCTCTATTGGGACCCGCGCTACGTGGCGCAGAACGGCATCTGGAAAGCCTGTCCCCAACAGACCTTCTGGATGCTCTGGAACAACATCAAGTTCATCTTCACCGGCTACGCCGGCGAGATGTTCCTGTCGCGGCATCGCTTCGAGCCCGATCTTCCGGTCGGCCTGCCCGACGGCCTGCTCTCTCCCTCTCACTCCGAGATTCTTACTCCCGGCAAGGATCCGGTCTATGGCCGGGATCCCAAGTCCCTGCCTCTCGAGGTCTCCTGAAAGGGCAGCGCGCGTCCCGGCGGATCTTGCGGCGTGAAGTTCAGAAAGATCAGGCGGCGGAGCGCAGCGCCTCGACCGGCTGCAGGCGGGAAGCAATCAGGGCGGGATAGATGCCGTAGAGGATCCCCAGGGCCAGGGCGGTTCCCAGCGCAATCGCCAGCCCGTCCATCTGAATCGGCAGGCCCATGGGGAAGAAGGCCCCCGCCCAGAGGGTGATGCCGACGCCGCCGGCGACCCCCAGCACACCCCCCAGCATCGACAGGATGACCGATTCCATCAGGAACTGCAGGAAGACTTCGAAGTCGGTCGCGCCGATCGCCTTGCGCAGGCCGATCTCGTAGAGGCGCTCGCCGATCGAGATCAGCAGCACCGACATCAGCCCGATGCCGCCGACCACCAGCGAGATGCCGGCGATCGAGCCGAGGACGATCTTCCAGCTGCGCAGCTCCTCGTCCACCTGCTTGCGGGCCCGCAGCATCTCCTCGGCGATGTTCATGACCCGGAAGTCCCTAGCACCGCGGTGGGCGATCGCCAGCGACGCCTCGACCTCGGATTTCAGGTCCCCGAGCCGCTTCTCGTCGCGCGTCTTCACGGCGACCAGCGCCAGCGGTCCCGCCTCGCCCGAGTAGAACTTGCGCAGGGTGCTCAGGGGCATGTAGAGCCCCTCCATCTCCTCGACGAAATCGTTGTCGTTGACGAAGTTGTTCCCCAGCTTCTTGCCCACGCCGATCACCATGAAGCGCCTTGATCCGAGGCTCACGCTCTGGCCCACGGCGTTCTCGGTCCCAAACAACCGCTTCTTCAGCCGGTGGCCGAGGACGACCACCCGCCCGAAGGCCTGCTGGTCGGACTCGTTGAAGAATCGTCCTGCTTCCATGACCCGATGACGCACGTAGGCGTACGACGGCGTGGCGCCCGTGATCCGGATCTTCCGCTCGACGTCCCCGCGGCGGACGATGTCCTCGTAGAAATCCATGGGGGCGACGGAGTCGACCGCGCGGGCGCGGCCGAGCAGGATCTGCGAGTCCTCGGGCTGCAATCCCTCGGAGCGGGCGAACACCGCCGCCTCGGTCAAATCGCGCGGCTGGCGGTTCGACACCAGCACCACCCCGTCGTAGCCGAGATCGGCGAACCCGGCCCAGACCGTCGTCACCACTCCCTGCAGCAGGCAGGTCATGACGGTAATCGACAGCGTCCCCAGGATGATCCCGAGCAACGTCAGGACCGAGCGCATCTTGTGGTGCCGGATCTCCCCCAGCACCGAGCGGATCGTCTCCCACAGGTTCATTCGTACCTCAGCGCTTCGACCGGGTTGAGCCGGGAAGCCTTGACCGCCGGGTAGAGCCCGAAGACCAGGCCCACCGTCACCGAGGAGATCACGCCGATGAGGGCCATCTGCATCGTGATGACCGCAGGCTGGCCGATCAGGTTGGAGATGATCTGGGCGAAGACTACCCCCAGGGCGAGCCCCATCCCCCCGCCCAGGGTGGTGACCAGCACCGACTCCACCAGGAACTGCAGGGCGATGTCCAGCCCGCGCGCGCCCAGCGCCTTGCGCACCCCCACCTCGCGGATGCGCTCGCGGAACGAGGCCAGCATGATGTTCATGATGACGATGCCGCCCACCAGCAGCGACACGATTCCCGACACCAGGAAGACGATGTCGAAGACCTGGTTCTGCTGGGCCCGCTGTTTGAGCCGCTCGGCCCGGTTGATCACATCGAAATCCTTGATCCCCCCGTGCCGGCGCCGGAGCACCGCCTCGATCGCCGCCGCCGCCTTCGGGTTGTTGTCCACCTTGTCGACGATGACGTTGATGTACCCGACGCGCTTGCGCTCGTCGCCGGTGAAGCGGGCGTACAGCGCCGTCAGCGGGATGTAGGTCTCGCGGTTCATCCACTCCAGGGCGTTGTGATCGTCGTCGCCAAAGTAGAACTCCTTGCGCTTCATCACCCCGACGACTTTGAAGCCGACGTCACCGATGGTGAGGATCTTCCCCAGCGGATCCTCGTTCCCGAAGTAGCGCCGTGCCGCGGTGTCCCCCAGCACGCAGACCCGCGCCTGCGACTCCATGTCGTCCGGGATCAGGAACCTTCCTCTCGCGGGGTAGAACTTGTAGACCGCGGCGTAATCGGGGGTGGCGCCGGAGATATCGTTGCGCCGCTCGTAATCGCCGTAGCGGATGATCATCTCGTCGGTGGCGATCGGATCCACCAGGGTGGCGAAGGGAACTTCCCGCCGGATCGCCTCGGCGTCGCTCCAGGTGAGCCCGGCGCTGGCGAGCTGCTTCGCCGTGACCACGGTCTCCTTGGTAGGCTGGTTCACCACCAGCACCTTGGTCAGTCCACCGAACTCCGCGAAGAACTTGGTGGCCTGCCGCCGGCCCGAGTCGACCAGCCCCTGCACCGCCACCAGCGACGCCACCCCCAGGATCACTCCCAGTGTCTGCAGGAAGGTCCTGAGCTTGTGGGCCCGAACGTCGGCCAGGCCGTCGATGATCGATTCACGCAGCGTCATGGCCGTTGCCGTTCGCGACCTTGCCGTCCACGATACGCACGATCTTGCCGGCCCGTGAGGCGACCTGGGGATCGTGCGTCACCAGGATCACGGTGTGCCCCTGGACGTGCAGCTCGCCGAACAGCTCCAGGATCTCCTGTCCGGTCTTCGAATCGAGGTTGCCCGTGGGCTCATCCGCCAGGACGATCGAGGGGTCGTTCACCAGGGCGCGGGCGATGGCCACGCGCTGGCGCTGCCCGCCCGAAAGCTGCGAGGGAAGCGACCGGGCGCGCTCCGCCAGGCCCACCTTGCCCAGGGCCTGGACCGCGCGCTCCTTTCTTTCCTGGCGCCCGACGCCCGCGTACAGCAGCGGCAGCTCGACATTGCGCGCCAGGCTGGAGCGAGGCAGCAGGTTGAAGCTCTGGAAGACGAAGCCGACGCGCTGGTTGCGCACCCGCGCGAGCGCCCGCGCCGACATCTGCGAGACGGGAGTCCCGGCCAGCTCGTACTCCCCTTCGCTCGGGACGTCGAGGCAGCCGAGGATGTGCATCAGGGTCGACTTGCCGGAGCCGGAGGGACCCATGATGGCGACGTAGTCGCCCTGCTCCAGGGTCAGGGAGATGCCGCGCAGGGCGCGCACCTGGTCCTCCCCGCTGCCGTAGATCTTGTGCACGTCGGAAAGGCGGATGATGGGCTCAGCGGCGGCGCCGGAGCGGCCCGGGGGCACGGCGGGCGTGATCATGTCAGTCGTTCTCGTCGACCTGGCGCGGTTTGGTGGGATCTTCGAGGGCCAGCTGCGCCCCGCTTTCCAGCCCTTCCTGGATCTGGGCCTTCTCGAGGCTCACCAGCCCCACCTTCACCTCTTTCTCGTCGAAGAAGCGCTGCCAGACATCGGAGACGTCCAGCTTCCCGGAGCGCGTCTTCTTGGGCTCCTTCTCCCCCGGCTTGGCGGCATCGAACGGCTTCTTGAGGAGATAGACCACCTCGCGGTCCTTCTTCTTGAAGATCCCCTCGACCGGGACCGCCAGGACGTTGTCCACCTTGTCGCCGCGCACCTCGATGTTGGCGGTCATCCCGGCGCGGAAATCGGCCACCTGCTCCTTCAAGGTCACCTCGATGTCGAAGACCTTGACCTTCTCCTTGAGGCGGGCGGCGGGCGAGATGTGCGTTACCTTTCCGTCGAAGCGCCGGTAGGGAAAGGCGTCGACGGTGATCATGACCGGCATCGACAGGCGCACCCGGCCGATGTCGACCTCGTTGACCGACGCCTTGATGAGCATCGAGCCGACATCCGCCACGGTGTAGAGCGCGGTTCCTTCATTGAAGGAGGAGACTCCCGAGGTGACCGTCTGCCCGATCTCCACGTTCCTCTTCACCACCGTCCCGTCCATCGGTGAGACGATGTTCACCCTCTGGGAGGTCGAGATCTCCCCCTCCAGGGGAATGCCACTCTCCACCATGATGCGTGACTTGGTCTTGGCCGCCTGGAGGTTTTCCTTCGCCGTATCGAAGCGCACCCGGAAATCCTTGAGCTGCTCGTCGGCCAGAAGCCCTTCCTCGTTGAGGCGCTGGTTGGTCTTGAGGTTGCGCTCGGCGTTGGCCGCCTCGATCTCGGCGAGTGTCAGCTCGGAGCGCACCTGCGAGAGGGTCTGGGCCTGGTTGACGTCGGGCTCGACCCGCGCCAGGACCTGCCCGCGGCGGACCTTCTCTCCTTCCTTGACCAGGAGATCGGTGACCTTCCCCGACAGGGTCGACTTCACGTCGACCTTCACCACCGGCTCGATCGTCCCCACCTCGTTGACGGCTACCTGGATGTCGGCCATCTCCGACTTCCCGACCCGCAGGTCGAGATCGTCGCTGGTCCAGGCCTGCTTGTTGCGGGCATTCGCCCGGCTGTAGAAAGCCGCGCCGCCTCCCAGGACCACCAGGATCAACACCACGACTACCCAGATCCAGCGACGACGTCCGCGTCTCAAGCCAGCCATGTCCCATCCCTCCTGAGAAGCCGCCGCGGGCAAAGTCCTTGTGAGCAGAAACACTTATGCCCGGCCTGGCGGCCCGAGATCCATTGCTTGCGGTTTGCTTGCCTCCTGGGGGGAAGGCGGGTGTCACCTAGGAAGCTGCCACGCCCTTTCCGCTAACCAGTACGGAAACTGCTTTGAAAAGGTTCTCACGAGCCGAGTTCGGTGATCCTAGCACGGCCGATTCCGTCTCCCTCGCTTTGCATCCCGGAAGATTGACTGGCGATCGGGCATCTGGTATCAGGACACCCTTCACCATCGGGAGCCGATGGCCGATGCCCTCGCAGACCCAATCCCCGGACACCTCCAAGGCCCCGCTGCTGGAGCGCGCGGGGCGCTTCATGGCCGACGCCAGCGATCGCTACTTTCCCGATGCCTTCGTGTTTGCCCTCGCGGCGGTCCTGCTGGTCTTCGCTTTCGGGCTGGCTCTCGGCGAGAAGCCGCTGAAGCTCGTGGGGGAGTTCGGCGGCAGCTTCTGGGCCCTGGTCCCTTTCACGATGCAGATGGCCATGGTCATCCTGGGGGGCTTCGTCGTCGCCAGCTCCGCCCCGGTGGCCCGTCTCATCGGCTCTCTGGGAGGGGTCCCGAAAAGCGCCCGTGGCGCCGTGGCCTTCGTGGCCTTTTTCGCCATGGCCAGCTCGATGATCTCCTGGGGGCTGTCGCTCGTCTTCACCGGGCTTCTGGTCCGGGAAGTGACCCGGCGAGTGGAAGGAGTCGACTACCGTGCGGTCGGAGCGGCCGCCTATCTCGGCCTCGGGAGCGTCTGGGCATTGGGCCTTTCCTCCTCGGCGGCGCTGATGCAGGCCACTCCCTCTTCCATCCCGGCGGCGCTGCTGCCGGTCACGGGGGTGATTCCGCTCTCGCAGACCGTATTCCTCTGGCAGAACCTGGTCTTTGCGGGCGTGCTCATCGCCGTCTCGGTGGCCGTCGCCTATTACTCCTGCCCGCGCCCGGAAGCGGCGCGCACCGCGGCGCAGATGGGAATTCGCTTCGAATCTCCGGCGCAACCGGCCGGGAAGGCCTTGTCTCCCGCCGAGAAGCTGGAAGACAGCCCTCTCTGGGGGATGGCGGTCTCCGTGATTCCGCTCGTCTATCTGGCGTTGCAGGTAATGGAGAAAGGGCTGGTCGCCGCTTTGGACCTGAACAACTTCAACCTGGCGTTTCTGTCCCTGGGACTTTTGCTGCACGGCCGGCCGCGCGCTTTCCTGCAGGCCGTGGGGCGGGCGGTGCCGGCCACCGCCGGGGTGCTGATCCAATTTCCCTTCTATGCCGGAATCTTCGGGCTGATCTCGAAGACGGCGATTGCCCAGGTGCTCGCCGATTTCTTCGTCAAGATCTCCACGCCCGGCACTTTCCCGCTGGTGGTCGCGCTCTATTCGGCCGTTCTCGGGGTTTTCGTCCCCTCCGGAGGCGGCAAATGGATCCTGGAGGCTCCCTACGTGATGGCGGCGGCCAACACCTGGCAGGTGCACCTCGGCTGGACGGTGCAGATCTACAACGCCGCCGAGGCACTGCCGAACCTGATCAATCCTTTCTGGATGCTTCCCCTGATGGGAATCCTGAACGTGAAGGCGAGAGACCTGGCGGGTTACTCAATCTTGCAACTCATGTTCCACACGCCCCTGGTCCTGTTCTTCTGCTGGCTGTTCGCCCGGACCCTGCCTTACCATCCCCCCATGCTTCCCTGACATAAAAAAGGCGGGGCCGGAGCCCCGCCCTTTCTCTGTGTGTTGAGCGGTTACTTCTTGGGCGTCGCGGGGGGCGCGGCCTCCGCCTTCTTCTCGCCCACTCCCTCGATGTTGATGGCAATCTCGACCTCGTCGCCCAGGACCGCCCCGCCCCCTTCCAGCGCCTTGTTCCAGGCCACGCCAAAATCCTGGCGGTTGAGCTTCCCCTTGGCTTCGAACCCTCCCGTCTTCCTGCCTCCCATGCCCGTGCCCGTCCCGAGGATCTCCACGTCCAGGGTGACCGGCTTGGTGACGCCGTGCATCGTCAGGTCTCCTTTCATCGTCGCCTTGTTGGTCCCCTGCGGCACGATGGAGGTGGACTTGAAGGTCATCTTGGGGAACTTCTGGGCGTCGAAGAAATCAGGGCTCTGCAGGTGGCTGTCGCGGTCCTTGTTGCCGGTGTCGATGCTGGCCGTGTCGATGCTTACTTCCACCACCGACTTGGAGAGGTCCTGCGGATCCAGCGCGATGGTCCCCTCGTAGGTGTTGAACTTCCCGGGGACCTTGCTGAAGAAATGGCGGATGCTGAATCCGACTTGTGAGTGGCCGGGATCGATCTTGTAGGTCTCGACCGCCGCGCCCGCCTGCGAGACGAGCAGGAGCGTTCCGAGCGACGCGGCTGCGAGCATGCGAGATCTCTTCACAGTGCTTCTCCTCCGTCGAGTGGTGTTGTGGGAGCGTGCACGCGCACGCCGCCCGTCTGTCCGTGAATTCATCGCCGGCCGTTTCGATGCGCCGGTTCCGTCGCGGATTCGGGAAGCGGCGGTTTTATTTGCCGCCCTTCGCCAGTTCCTTGTCGATGACCTGGGAGAAGGTGTCCACTCCCTGAGCCCCCACCACGGCAATGCCGTTGATGAAGAAGGACGGCGTGCTGCTCACGCCAGCAGTGGTGGCGTCCTTGACGTCCTTGTTCACCTCGGCGGTGAACTTGCCGGTCTCGAGGCAGGACTTGAACTTGGCGCCGTCCATCCCGAGCTTCTCGGC
The DNA here is from genome assembly GCA_035764505.1 of Candidatus Polarisedimenticolia bacterium. NCBI lineage: Bacteria > Pseudomonadati > Acidobacteriota > Candidatus Polarisedimenticolia > Candidatus Polarisedimenticolia bacterium. The sequence continues at coordinate 10,486 of DASTZC010000157.1, read as the reverse complement.
CGTGGCCTGCATGTCGGGGACGGAAAGCTTGGACTGGTCCGAGTAGAGCGCGTCGTGGAACTCCCAGAACTTCCCCTGGTCATTGGCACACTGCGCCGCCTCGGCCGCCTTCTGGGCCTGGTTGTGGAAACTCAACGGAAAGTCGCGGTAGACGAAGCGAATCTTGCCCGGGTACTTCTCCAGCACCTGCTTGACGGTCCCTTCGGCCCGGCTGCAGTAGGGGCACTGAAAATCGGAGAATTCGACGATGGTGATCGGAGCGGAGGCCGGGCCTTTCACCGGATCGTCGTCGATCGCCACCTCGACGCGCGGCGGCTCGAGGAGGACGTCGACTTTGTACTTGGCCCGCAGCCCCTGCATGAAGGTCTGCTGCACCGTCGCCACCTTCTGATCCTTGAGCCATTTGACGATGTCCGGGGTCACCTGCTCCTTGGTCCGGCCGGCCATGCGGGCCTTGTTGGCCTCCCACACCTGGTCCACCTCGGCGGGAGTCGGCTCGGGGACCTTGCCCTGGACCTCCTTCTTCAACAGATCATCGACGCTCACTCCCTGCGCCTTGGCCTCCTTCTCCAGCAGCGCCTGGTTGATCATCTCGTCGAGGGCCTGCTGACGAGCATCGTAGATCTGCCGGGCCACCTTCTGGTCCAGCTCCGCGAGGGTGATGGGCTTCCCGTCGACCGTGGCGGCATTGCCGCCGGCGACGGCCGTCGGGGCCTTCGTCCCCTCCTGCTTCTTGGAGCTTCCGGAGGTCGCCGAGGTGCATGCCGAGATCGCAGCGAAGCAGATGAGGAGAAAGACCGACAACAACGGCGTCAACCTGCGTGGTGCCATCGAAACCTCCAGGGTGTTTGAGGACGAGCTTCTTGGGGCCCGACGGAGCTGATCCGGGACATCCGGCGCAGTGCGCTGAACCCGAGATGGGCACCTATTCTAAGTCGACCAGGGCATTTAGCCAAGCGTGGGGCCGCGTTCTCATCCTGCGGCGCCGGACGTCCCCAGCAAGGCCAGGATTCCCGACACCCCTGCCCGGAAATCGGCCTCGCGCGGCAGGAGGCTCAGGACCAGGTAGGCGGGAGATGGGAAATCGAAGAAATAACCGGGATGGACGAGCACCTTCTCCCTCTCGAAGAGGGAGACGACCCATTCCTCCTCCGGCATGATGGCCGGAACCCTCAGGACGGCCGACCATCCCCCCTCGCAGGGCAGGACGCGGCAGCCGCTCGTCTCCGGGACCATGGCCTTCAGCGCCTCCAGGTTGGCGCCGATGCGTGCCTGGATCCCGCGACGGATCGAGGCGCCGGATTTCAGAAGAGCGGGGGCCGCGCGCTGCACGGGAGTGCCCACCGAAAGAAAGGTGTCGGCCACAATCTCCAGCCGCTGGCGCGCCTCCTCCCGCTGGCCGGCAGGCCCTCCGATCACGATCCAGCCGAGCTTCATCTGGGGTAGCCCTGCCAGCTTCGAAAGCCCGCCGAGACTGAAACCGAGAGTACCTTCGGCCTGCAGGATGCACGCTGCCCTCGTGGAATCCTCGACCAGCGGATACTCTGCGAAAACTTCGTCGCCCACCAGCGCCAGGCCATGCTCGGCCCCGAGCGCAGCGAGAGCCTCCAGCTCGCGGCGCTTCAGGAAGTTTCCGGTCGGATTGTTGGGGCTCACCACCACGACGGCACGCGATTTCGGGGTCACCGCCTCACGCAGCGCGTCGAGATCGATCTCCCAGGATTCGTGCAAGGTGAGGGGATAACCGATCGTCTCGACCCCTTCGAGCCCCGAGAGATATTGAAAGAGAGGATAGCTGGGACGCGGCACGAGGGCCTCATCCCCCGGGTCGGCCAGCAGCTTGAACAGCCAGGCGTAGGCTTCGCTGGTGCTCGCGGTGAGAAGGATGTCCTCCGGCTGCACGGCGATCCCGCGATCGGCATAAGCCTGGCAGATGGCTTCGCGCGCCGCCAGGCGTCCCTGGGGATCGGGGTCGTACTCCAGCGCTTCGGGATGGGACAGGGCCTCGAGAATTGCGGAAGCCGGATAGGTGATGCCGACGCGGGTCGGATTGGTTTCGGTGAGGTCGAGATAGCCGGCGCCTTCCCGGCGCGCCTGCTCGACTCGCTCGGCGAGGCGGTTCGTGGCGCGGTCCCACGCGGTGCGGCGTGAAAACATTAAGTCCTTGCGTCGTGTGACCTGCTAGCGGTTGGCGGCGGCCAGGTATTCGATCAGGTCGAACTTGGTGACGACGCCCAGGAGGCGCCCGGCTTCCATGACCAGGGCGACCTTCCCCTGCGCCACGACGTCGGAGAGGTGAGAGACGGGCGCGGTCGGCTCGACCACATCATAAGTGGGCTCGGCCAAGGCACCCGCCGACTTGTGCGCCGTGGAAGGATCGCTCAGCAGCGCCCCCAGCAGTCCCGACTCGGAGAGCATTCCCACCAGCTTCTCCCCTTCCAGCACCGGGACCTGTGAAATCCCGTGCTTTTTCATCACATCCAGGACCGCCTTGACCGAATCGGCGGCCTGCGCGGCAATGACCTTCTGCTTGCGGCGCGCCAGCAGGTCTTCCGCCCGACCCGCCAGGTCCTCCTCCAGAAAGCCGTTCTGCCGCAGCCACGCGTCATCGAAGACCTTGGTGAGGTAGCGTGACCCGGAGTCGGGAAGGACGACCACGATCGTCTTGGCTTCCGGGTGCGCGCGCGCGAACTTGATGGCGCCGGCAACCGCGCCGCCGCACGAGCCTCCGCCGAAGATCCCCTCCTTGCGGGTCAGCTCGCGCGCCGTGGTGAAGCACTCCTTGTCGCTGACCTGCACGACGTCGTCCACCACCGACAAATCCATGGTTCCGGGAATGAAGTCTTCGCCGAACCCCTCAACCTTGTAGGTCTTGAGAATCTTCGGCGCGTTCCCGGTCTTGATGTACTCGTAATAGATCGATCCCACCGGATCGACCAGCACATATTTCACCGAAGGCTTGCGCGGCTTGATGAAGCGCGCAATGCCGCTGATCGTCCCCCCCGTGCCCGTCGCCACGACGATGGCGTCGAGCCGATCGCCGATCTGGTCCCAGATCTCCGGCCCGGTGGTGCGGAAGTGGGCCTCGGGATTGCTCATGTTCTCGTACTGATTGGCGAAGAAGGCGTTGGGCGTCGTCTCGGCGATGCGACGGGCGACCTGATAGTAACTGCGCGGATCCTCGGGGGTCACGGCGGTGGGGGTGCAGATCACCTTGGCGCCGAAGGCACGCAGCGCCTTGATCTTCTCGTCGCTCACCTTGTCGGGCATCACCAGGATGGTGTGGTAGCCCCGGGCGGCGCCGACCAGGGCGAGCCCCATGCCGGTATTCCCGGAGGTGCATTCCACCACCGTCCCGCCCGGCACCAGCTGCCCCGATTTCTCGGCGTCCTCGATCATCTGGACGGCGATCCGGTCCTTGATGCTGCTGCCGGGGTTCAGGAACTCCAGCTTCACGTAGATCGCCGCGCCGGTGTCTTTTCCGAGCTTGTTGAGGCGGACGAGCGGAGTCTTCCCGATGGCATCGATGATGTTTTCATACACATTCATCATGGCGGGCCATCTTGCCGTGACCAGGGGGGCGGCGTCAACTGGAGGCGCTTCTCCGCGCGGCAAAATGCTAGAATACACGGACCGGAAGCGCCGACGCAGGCCGGCCGGTCGAAAGGAAGTCATGGACGAGACACCGAACGACCCGAAGACGAAGATCCAGGAGCTCATCGATTACCAGATCAACCCGGCCGTGGCGGGGCATGGCGGATTCATCGAGCTGCTGGAGTACAAGGACGGCGTGGTCTATCTCAAGATGGGGGGCGGCTGCCAGGGCTGCGGCATGGCCAACGTCACCCTGAAACAGGGGATCGAGCGGATGCTCCGTGAGGAGATCCCCGAGATCCAGCAGGTGGTGGACACCACCGACCACGCCGGTGGGACCAATCCTTATTACCAGCCTTCAAAATAGCCCCGAGCGCGCCGGCGGATCTTCCCCCGCCCGCCGGCTGCACGCCCCGGGCGGCATCCTGCTCATCTCCACCTACGAGCTCGGTCACCAGCCGATGGGCCTGGCTCTTCCGCTGGCCCATCTCGAGCAGGCCGGCTATCTTCCCGAATCGCTCGATCTCTCCCGCGAGACTTTGGACATGAAGCGCGTTGGCGCCGCCGGCCTCATCGCCTTTTCGGTCCCGATGCACACCGCGTTGCGGCTGGGGGTGCGCGCCGCGGAACACATCCGCCGGGAGAACCCGCAGGCCCACCTCTGCTTTTTTGGACACTACGCGGCTCTGAATGCGGTGGAGCTGCTCGAAGGTCTGGCCGACTCGGTCATGGCGGGAGAGTGCGAAGAGAGCCTGGTCGATCTTGCCGGCGTGCTCGAATCGGGCGGTGATCCGGGATCGGTTCCCGCGGTGATGCGGCGCGGGGATCACCGCTCAGCGCTGCTGCGCCGCCAGCGCTTCGTGCCGCCGAGCCGCCGGAACCTTCGGCCCCTCTCCGAGTACGCTGCGCTGGAGAGCGGCGGGCAAATCACGCCGGCCGGCTACGTCGAAGCCAGCCGCGGGTGTCTGCATCTCTGCCGTCATTGCCCGATTCCGCCGGTTTACCACGGGCGCTTCTTCGTCGTCCCCCAGGAGACGGTCCTGCAAGACATCGCCCGGCAGGTGGAGCTCGGGGCCGGGCACGTCACTTTTGGCGATCCCGACTTCCTGAACGGCCCGGGGCACTCGCTCGCCCTGGCACGCGAGATGCGCCGGCGTTTCCCGGGCCTGAGCTTCGATTTCACGGCAAAGATCGAGCATCTGCTGATGCATGCCGGGCTCCTGCCCGAGCTCCGGTCGGCGGGCTGCCTGTTCATCGTTTCGGCGGTCGAGTCTCTCAGCGATCGTGTTCTGGAGATTCTGGAGAAGGGACACCGGCGGGCGGATGTCGAGAAGGCTCTGGATCTCTGCCGGCAGGCCGAGATCACGCTGCGTCCTTCGCTTCTTCCTTTCACCCCCTGGTCCACCCTTTCCGAGTATGGCGAGCTGCTCGATTTCATCGAGCGTGGGGAGCTGGAGCAGGCGGTGGATCCGGTTCAGCTGGCGGTGCGCCTCCTGGTGCCTCCCGGGTCGCTGCTGCTGAGTCGTCCCGAGCTCGCGGGGCACCTCGCGGGGCTGGCGCCTGGAACTTTCAGCCACGCATGGCGCCACCCCGACGAGCGCATGGATCGGCTCCATCGCCTGGTGTCCGCCACGGTCGAGGCGGGGGCCCAGGATCGTGAAGCGTCCGAGAAGACGCTTGCCCGTATCCGGGAGGATTTCAGGGAAATCGCGGAAGGAAAAAGGCAGCCACCCCGACAGCGACCCGGTCCGCGCCGTGGACGGCTGCCGCGCCTGACCGAGTCCTGGTTCTGCTGAGCCGAGCCCACTGAGGGTCAGTTGGACCCTTTGCGCAGTACCGATCGAGTTGTCTGAAAAGGCCGCCGATCCACCCCGCCTCGCTGCGTTGCGCCTCGCTTGCGTAGCCGCTTTGGGTATGCGGCGCTCGACGCGCCTTGCGATCCGGGCGGCTCGACGGCCTTACGTGACGACGATCTCCAGGCGCCGGTGCGCCTGTCGCAGCGCCTCCTCGACCAATCCAGGATCTGCGCCGCGTGCGAAGATGAAGCCCAGATAGCGGGAGCCTTCGGGGAGCGGCACCAGATCCTGGCCCCGTGGGATGCTCTGCACCACCTGCTCCACTCCGGGAACCGACTGTGCCGCCTCGACCCCGCCGAACCGCTCCAGCTTCCCCGGCCGCGGAATCGGGATCATCATGACTCCCGAAGCCCGGTCGTCCCGCCGCAGATCGGCCACGTCCATCCCGAGCGCATGACGCAGGATGAGCTCTTCGAGAGAAACCCCCGCTCCGAAGCGCAGCGTCCGCGAGCACAATCCACCGATGGAGCGCGCCGCCACCTCCAGGGGCCAGGCGCCCCGCTCGTTCACCCGCAGCTCGGCATGGATCGGACCTTCCCTCAAGCCCAGCGCCCTGGCGGCCCGCTCGGTGGTCCTCAGGATCTCCGCCTGGACCCCGGCAGGATGGCGCGAAGGAGTCACGTAGATCGTCTCTTCGAAGAAAGGGCCGGTCAGCGGGTCCGGCTTGTCGAACAGCGCCAGAAGCTGCAGCTTCCCATCGGTGAGAAGCGCCTCGACCGCCACTTCCTCCCCTGGAATGTAGGATTCGACCAGGATCGAGTAGACCGACTCTCCTCCCTTGGCACGCACTTCGGGATCTTGCAGCAGTCGGGTAATACGATCGAATGCCGCCGTGAAGGTCCGCGGGTCATCGGCGCGGATGACGCCGCGGCTCGCGGAGAGGAACAGGGGCTTCAAGACGCAGGGATAGTCGACGCGCTGCGCGGCGCGCACCGGATCCTCGGTTACCGAGAGCTTCCAGTAACGCGGGACGCGCAGTCCCGCCTGACGGAGCAGCTGACGCGCGCGGTGCTTGTCGCGCGCGGCGCGCACCGCCTCGACGGGATTGTGCGGCAATCCCAGCGCTTCGCAAGCCTCTGCCGCCAGGATCGTCGTCTCGTCGTCAACGCCGACGACACCTCCCAGAACGAACTGGGTCGCGAAGCCCCGGATGCGCGCGAGCGCCGCGGCGGGATCGCGGAAATCGAGCGTGAAGACGCCGCCGGGCGCGGCCGACTCGAGCGTCTGGTGCCGATCGGTCCCCACCGCCACGTCGACGCCCAGGCGCGCCCCCGCTTCGATGAAGTCGGTGGCCCGGTAGGTGGTGGCGGGCATCAGCAGGAGAACGCGTCGGGAAGCCATGGCGGCAGGTATTCTAGCAGGTCTGCTATACTCCGCCGGCATTCCCTCGCGCAGGAGATCCCATGCCAGGCAAGTACTTCGACGACCTCGAGGTGGGCCAGCGCATCCGGCATTCCCTTGGCAGGACGATCAGCGAGACCGACAACGTCCTGTTCTGCGCCCTCACCTGCAACACCCAGCCCCTGCACCTGGACGAGGAGTTCGCCTCCCGGACTCTCTTCGGACGACGCATTGTGAACGGCATCTTCACGCTCGGCCTGGCGGTCGGGCTGACGGTCGGTGACCTCACCGAAGGGACGATCGTGGCGAATCTCTCCTACGACAAGGTCAGCCACCCCGCCCCGGTGTTCCACGGCGACACTCTCAGGGTCGAGACCGAGGTGCTGGAAAAGCGGCCTTCGCAGTCGCGACCGGGCCAGGGAATCGTCCGGCTGCGTCACACCGGCCGGACCCAGCACGGGGAGATCGTGGTGGACTTCGAGCGCACCGTGTTATTTCTCGGCCGCCCGTCATGAAGCCTTCCCCCCCGGGGCGGGAGCCGCGGGCCCGCCGCGCGCTCCTGTTCGTTCCGGGAGATGACGAGCGCAAAGTTGCCAAGGCCGCGGCCTCGGGCGCCGATTGCGTCATTCTGGATCTCGAGGACGGCGTCGCGGAGGACCGCAAGGCGGCGGCACGCGAGATCGTCGCCGCGTCGCTGGGGCGTCTCGATTTCGGGCGGAGCGAGCGTCTGGTACGGGTCAATCCGGTCGGCTCCGAGCTGCATCCCGGCGACATGGAGGCGATCCTGCCGGCGCATCCCGACGGCTACGTCCTGCCCAAGGTGGAATCGGCCGATCAGGTGCGCGACGTGGTCCGGCGCACTTCCCTGGAGCCGGCGGCGCTTCTGGCCCTCATCGAGAGCGCCCGTGGCGTCTTGGAGCTGAAGGAGATCGCCGGGGCCGATCCGCGCCTCGAGGCGCTGCTGTTCGGCGCGGAAGATCTGGCGGGAGATGTCGGCGCGACGCGGACCCGTGCGGGCCACGAGGCGGCCTGGGCGCGCGGCGCCGTCGTGCTGGCCGCCGCCGCCTTCTCGTTGCAGGCGATCGACACGGTATTCATCGATCTCGCGGACCAGGAGAATCTGCGGCGGGAGTCGGCAGAGGCCGCGGAGATGGGCTACGCGGGCAAGATGGCGATCCATCCGAAGCAGGTGCCGATCATCCAGGAAGCTTTCACTCCCGACGACGAGGCGATAGCGGCTGCCCGCCGGCTCGTCGAGGTCCATGCGCAGCACCAGGCAAGCGGCCGCGGGGCTTTCGCGCTGGACGGCAAGATGGTGGACTGGCCGATGGTGCGCGCCGCCGAGAGGCTTCTGGCCCGGGCCCGCGCCGCCGGCAAAGTCTCCTGACAAGGCTCGCTTGCGTCCCTGCTGGACTCCCCTCTCGGCGCTGCTCTTGCCGGCACCCCGCATCTACGCCCCCAGGCTTCTCCTGCAGAACATGCTGGTGCGCGGTGGCGTCGAGCTGATTTACGCAGGCGATCGCATGGCGCCGGCCTTCCGGCACGGCCAGGTAATCACCCTCGAACCGAAGCCGGCTGACCTGCGGCCGGGCGATTGCGTCGTCGCCTGCCCCGAAGGCGTCCCGGATCTGTTCCGCATCGACTCGAAGGGCGAGAGCGGAATTGTCATCTCCTGCGACGGCGATCCCGTCTTTTCCTCGAGCATGCCGGAGAGCAAGGTCCTGGCACGCGTGCGCGCGCCCTCGCGCCGTGCACCGCGCCTGCGCCGCGCCGCCAATCGTATTCTTCTGGATATCCGCGAAGCCCTCGGCGGCCGCCTCGAGGCTGCCGACGACGCGGCGCATTCGGTCAAGGTGAAGTACGACGTACAGGCCCCTTTCTACCTGGCGGCCCCGGGCCACGACATCGAGAAGCCGCTGCGCGATTGGATCGTCGCCGAGGTCCCACAGGGGCGCCGCATCCTGGTGGTCGGCAGCGGCACCGGGAAGGAATGCTTCGCGCTGGCGCGCGAAGGATATGAAGTAGCCGGGATCGACTTCAGCGGACCGATGGTCGCCCTGGCCCGCCAGGAGGCGGCCCGGCTGAATCTTCCGGTGAGCTTCCAGGAAGCCGACCTGAGATTCTTCCAGGCGCGGCCCGGCTCGCTGGGCGCCGTCGTCTTCACCTACGAGGTCTACAGCTTCGTTCCCTGGGAAGACTCGCGGGTGGAGCTGCTGACAACCCTGGCTTCATGGCTGGAGCCTGGCGGAAGAATCTTCCTTTCCGCGCGCCGCCTCAAGGGAGGCTACGAGGCGCTGATGCTGTCGCTGCAGTGGCTGGGACGGAGACGGGAAGGAAGCGAATGGGGCGATTCCCACTCGCGCTGGATCGCGCCCGACGGAGCTCTCAGGCGCTCGTTCATCCATCTGTTCACGAAGGGAAGGTTGCGGCGGGAGGCGAGGCGGGCCGGACTGCGCTCCGGGCGCACCGAAGCAAGCCACGTCCTGCTTTATTCGGAACCGTCCAGGTCGACCAGCGCCTGACCGCGCTCGACCCGCTCGCCCACGGCGCAGCGCAGCTTGACGATGCGCGCGTCCTCGGGCGCAGTGATCCGGATCTCCATCTTCATCGCCTCGAGAACGACCAGCGTCTGGCCGCGGACGACCGCATCGCCCTCCGAGACGGCGATGCTGCGCACCAGCCCCGGCATCGGCGCCTCCAGGCCATGGTCGTGATGGCGCGCCGCCCCCGGCATCGCGCCGGCCTCGATCGGCTCCAGGCGGAAGGTCTCCCCATCAAGCGCTATGAGGAGCGCTTTGCCTTCGCGTGCGAAGAAAATCCGCCGCCGCTGTCCGTCCACCTCGAGCATCAGATCATTGGCCCGCTCCGACCGCAGCGCGACGCGGTGCTCGCGGCCATCCACGCGGGCGCGCGCCGCCTCTCCCAGCGCCTCGAGCTCCACCTGGATCTCACGGTCTTCCCAGCGAATCTTTTGCGCCATCGCCGCTCAGCCTCCCAGGCGAAACCCGTCGGTGCGGTTCCAGGGACTGCGCTCTCCTTCGCGGGACCTCTCATCGCCGCGCCGGGGCGCGGCGCCCGATTTTGGCCGCGCTGCCAGCATCGCCGCGGCGATGAAAGCTTCATCCGGAGGAGAGTCGGGATTCATCTCGTGCAAGCCCGCGCGCCCCAGGAAGTCGGTCCCTGCCGCTCCCTTGCGAAACTCCGGATGGATCACCAGCTTTTTCAAGAAGGAGAGATTGACGGTCGGCCCCAGGACCGCCGTCTCGCGCAGCGCGGAGTCCATGCGGCTCAGCGCCCCTTCCCGGCTCTCCCCCCAGACGATGATCTTGGCGAGAAGCGAGTCGTAGGAAACAGGCACTTCGTCTCCTTCCTCATATCCCGCATCCACCCGCACGCCGGGGCTCGCCGGCATGCTCCAGGCCAGGATCGGCCCCGGAGACGGGACGAAATCGCGGCGCGGGTCCTCGGCGCACAGGCGGCATTCGATCGCATGTCCGCGCGCCGCGGCGCCGGCCCACGCGGGATCGATCGGCTCCCCGTCGGCCAGGCGCAGCTGCGCCTGGACCAGATCGACGCCGCTGATCGCCTCGGTCACCGGATGCTCCACCTGCAGCCGCGTGTTCATCTCCATGAACCAGAACCCGTCCGGCCGCAGCGCGCCCGAACCATCCACGATCAATTCGACCGTCCCGGCA
>DASTZC010000156.1 GCA_035764505.1 Candidatus Polarisedimenticolia bacterium | reverse complement strand
ATTCCGCTCCTCGCGCGCGGCCGAGGCCGCACGAGAGTGGCTTCCCCCAAGCAGGCTTAAACGGACAGATTCTTCGAGAGAGTCGTTGCGGGCGAGACTATATTTCAAACTCCGCGCGGAAGTCCAACAGAAACCGCTTCTTCATTATGATGACCATCTCGCCGCGGCGGCCGCGGCACGGCTCATCGGGGGCGGTTCCTGACCTTCAATCCCGGACAGACTCTTTCGCAAGGGAAATGCGGTTTATCGATTATCTGGCCAAAGACTCGGTCGGGGCACCTAAGAAAAAGCAACTCATCCCCTCGAAGTGAAGGCGGGGCGATCCGCTATCTCGTCACCGTGGCCCAGAAGGGCAGGAACTTCTTCGCGTCCTTCACCCCTTGTTCCGTCACCGCCGTTCCCGTCACGTTCAGCTTGGTCAGCTTCGGCAGCGTCTTGAGGTGGACGAGGCCGGCATCCGTGACCTTCGTCCCGGTGGCGTTGATGCCGGCAAGGGCTGGCATGCGCGCCAGAGTTGCGAGACCTGCATCCGAAACGTTGTCGTTGGACAGGTTCACGGACTCGAGACGAGCCAGACCGGTCAGGCTCACGAGGCCGGCGTCGCTCACCCGGGTATCCGCGAGGTTGAGGCTGGTCAGGCCGGTGAGACCCTTGAGGTGGACGAGGCCGGCGTCGGTAATGATGGTGCCCTTGAGACCGAGGTACTCGAGCTTTACGAGATCGCGCAGAGAAGCCAGTCCGGCATCCGTCACCTTGGTACCGGAAATGTTCAGCTCTCTCAGCGCGGGGAGCGTCTTCATGACCGCGAGGGACGTGTCCCCGACCGGCGCTCCCATGAGGCCAAGGCTGCGGAGCTTCGGCAATCCCTCGAGAGCGCGAAGGTCGGCTTCCGTCAAGGCCGGGTTTCCGAGGCTCAGTGTTTCCAGGTCAGGAATCCGGGCGAGAAGCGGGAGGATTGTCGCAAGTCCGGTCGCCTTGCCGAGACTCGCGGCGACCAGCCGCGACCCTTTGCGCTCGATGGTGCCACCCGCGGCCTCGAGGGCTGCGCCGATGTCCGCGGGCGCCGTGCCGGTCGAGGGTGCGGAAGCCTCCGGCGGTGTGGTCACAGCCTGCCCTGCGCCGGCGGCTGGCGATGTAGATGCCGCCGGCATCTGCGCCATTCCCGGCTTGCTCCCCGACGGCTTCAGCCGGAACTCCAGGTAATCGGTCCTGACGGGACGCACGAGGCGCTCATTTCCCGGGTAGGGCTCGTCCCTGAGGTAGTAGCTCAAGCGCACGCGGCGATCTTCCGGATAGTAGAAGGCGTGCCAGAAGGTACGCTCGGGAGGATGCGACGGGTCCGCGGCCTGCGACATCTGCGCGTCCACGTTCTGATGAAAGCCGCGGAGGGCCTTGTCGTCGAATTTCCCGGTGGCGAGCTTCTCGCGGAGATAGGCGTAGCGCTTGCAGGTCGGTCTCGCCTTTTCCGGCGAAGGCGGCTTGCCATCCTCCAGGCGCGTGTGGAGGGTGAAGTTCGTCATGATGAGAGGCTGGCCCGGACTCTCGACAATGTATTCCTTGTTGTGCTGCTGAGAATACTCCCAGACGAAGGCGTTGCCGAAACGGTCGGCAATCAGGTAGTGGATGGGAACGTACTGATAGTACTGCTTGGTCGCCATCAACGTCTGCTTCGCTTCCTCGACCGTGGCGCAGGTGTCGAGGAGCAGGCGGAGCGTCTGCAGCTCCCCCAATCCCACCGCCGGCTCCCGCGTCGGCTCCGGAGTCCCGCCGCTGAAGATCTCGTCGTCCATGGCCAGCGTGACGGTGAGACCTTCGGAGTTGATGCCGTCGAGCACGCCGCTGAGGAGGTCGTAGGCGACCATCGCAATCGAGGCGTAGCCCTTGTCGGGATACAGCTCGACGAGGTACGGCCGCGCGGTCGGATGCAGCATTCCCGGCGGCAGGAAGCCGAAGCTCAAGGCACCGGTCGTGAAGTCGTAATCGCGGCTCACGACACTCTTGCCGTCCACGGTCGAGGATGGAGGCAGGTGCACGATGGAACAGCCGGCGCGCAGGTCGGTGAACCCCAGCCCTCCGAAATCCCAGCCGTCCTCATCGAACGATTTCCCGAACGCTGCCGCAACCCCGCGCATGCGGTCGACGAGGATGGGGTAGTTCCGCTCCAGGAACGTGCGCTGGGCCCGCGCCTGCACCAGGTCCCTGACCCGGTCGAGGCGGACTCCATAACGCTCCTTGGCGATCTCGGCCAGTGCCTGGCCGATCTGCTCGTTGGTTCCACGCAGGACGAGGTGGCGGACTTCCAGGGAGTCGCCGGGTCCGCCTGCGATGACACGGTCTTCCTGGACGACGTTGCTCGACGGTGCAGCAGCAAGGCAGCCGGCGCCGGAGAGGATGAGAATGATGAGGAGAACGCAAGGCGGGACGGCTCGAGGAAGACGGTGCAGCATGAAACACCCCCTTTGGACTTGCTTTTCTGACCAGTGGTCAGTATTATGACCATCGGTCATGACAAGTCAAGCCCAACTTCGCACCCATCGTGATCGATACCGCGACTCTCTGCGGCGGGAGATCCTCGACGCCGCCCGGGAAGCCTTCGTCCGGGACGGCTACGGCGGCGTATCGATGCGCTATCTCGCCGAGAAAGTCGGCTGCTCCCACGGCAACCTTTACCTGCACTTCAAGGACAAGGAAACGCTCTTCGACTGCCTGGTCGAGGAGAGCTTCCAGCAGTTCGCCGACGGACTGCGAGCTGTTCCCGAATCGACGCGGCGCGGGGACCCCGTCGAGTTCCTGCGGAAAGCAGGGCGCGCCTATGTCGCGTTCGGCATCGCCAACGCCAGCGCTTATGAGTTTGCCTTCATTCTGCGTCGCCCGGGGCGGGAGCACAGACCCGGCATCACCTACGAGCGTATGCGTTCTGCTGTCCAGCGATGCATCGACGAGAAGCGGTTTCGCCGCATCGACGTCGACACCGCGAGCCAGGCGCTGTGGGCGGCTGCCCATGGCATCACGGCACTCCTCATCTCTCGTCCGACGTTTCCCTGGGCCGACCGCGAAAAGCTGATCGGCCGGGTCATCGACGCGGCGGTGGATGGACTGCTGGCCTGACTCGTCGGCCGGACCAGTGTCCGATCCTCCTCCGGCCGGTGGTCTTCCCCAACGTGCAGATAAACGAAGAGGCAGCGGACCGACATGAGCTCCGCTGCCTCTCGTCCTGCTTCTGCGGCTTTGCTACCTCATGACGGTCGGAGTCACTGCCGTCCAGACTTTCGCCTTGGTCAGGCTCAGATTGATCACCTTCACCGTATAGAGGCCCGAGCTCGACACCGGCGTCGTGAGCGACGCGATGCCGCCGGCGCTGTCCACCGTCGCCAGGATCGTTCCCGACGGCCGCAGCACCACCAGCCGGAACGGCAGGTTGCTCGTCTCCTCGGCGAACACGGAAAGGACCGGCATGTCATCGTCCACCGGCACGAGGCTGCTGTTGAACTCTCCGGGCGCCAGAGCGATGAGCTGCGTGCTCGTCGTCCCCGGGAAAGTGTCGGGCTCGCCCTGCGGGCTCGACGCCTTGGTACAGAAGCCGTCCAGGTAGACGGTCCCCTGCAGGTTCTTGATCTCCAGGGTGTGCGTGCCCGGCGCCAGGTTGGAGAACTTCTTCGACGCGCCCATGACCGGGTCCTTCGCCGCCCCGCTCGTCCCGACATAGCTCACCACGCTCGGCTGGCCATCGAGGAAGACGCTGGCATTGCCGCCCTTGGTGCTCGTCCCGTAAGCGTAGGTAATCTCGCCCACGCGTCCGTCGGGCACGTCGAAGGAGAGGCTCGCCGAGTGAGCGGCGGAGCCGCCGTTGTGGAAGTGGAAATGCCCGCCCGAGGCGGTCGAGGAGGTGCCCGTGTGCCAGCCGTCGGAGTAGGCGATGCGGCTGTCGTTGTCGTCCACGCACTCGGTCACAGCAGGCAGGCAGACCGCCCAGTTGGATCCCGCGAAGCCGTAATCGGGCGCCCGGTCCACCGGCGTCGTCCAGTAGAGCGCTTCCTCGTGCGTGAAGACCAGCGCGTAAGGCTCGATGACCGCCGGCAAAGCCGTCGACGTGGTGACGGGGATCGTGGGGTTTCCCAGGTAGCTCCGCGGCACGGAGACATTGAGCGTGCCGCCGGCACCGGTGGTGAACGAGCCCGAGGCCGTGACGTTGGTCAGGAAGCTGTTTCCGGCGGCATCGTAGGTGCCGTACTGGTAGGTCACGGAGCCGGTGGGATCGGTCGCCGCTTCCGTCGCGTAGCTCTTGAGCGATCCATCCGGACTGTGGCTTCCGTCGGTCCACACGACCCGGTAGTAGGCGCCGAGGGTTCCCGGCACCGGCGTGGTCGAGAAGTTCTTCAACGTAATGGTCGTGACAATCGACTGGCCGTCCGGGCTCAGCTTGAACGACACTTGCGTGACGTCGATCGGATCGGCCCCACCGGCCGGGGCCACCACGTTATTGTGGGCGTCGCCCACGGTGTCGTTGGCGACCACCGAGCCGCAGGTCGAAGTGGCCGGCGGCGGCAGCATCGGGCTGGCGGGCGGCTGAGGAACGGGACCGGCGGGCGGATCGAAGGCCGCGAACATCGTCTTGCCCGAGGCCTGGCGCGCGATGACCGCCTTCGCGATGAAATCGTTGCCGCCGGGAAGCCCGAAGGAGCGCTGCCCCGTCCGGCAGGCGTTGCTGACGCAGCCATCTTCGTAGCCGACCAGGATCCGTCCCTGATTGTCGATTTCCGAGCCGAAAAAGTCGAGCAGATTGCGGCAGGCGCCTTCCTCGCAGATGCCGCCGCGCTGGATCGGATCTCCCGGCGTGACGTTCTGCGTCCACCAGTGCTGGCCGCGATCGTAGGTGGTGGCGACGAACAGGTACCAATCGCCCGCGAAGCCCGGCGTGTTGTAGTCGTTCCCGGCGGTCGTGGTGCCGAACCAGGCCACGGCCGCCCGGTCGCCATCGCCCGCCACGGCCGTGTGGAAGAGGTTGTTGTTCAAGCCGAGCTGCGCGCCGATGTCGTGGTCGCTCTCCCAGCTCAGACCGTTGTCGCGCGATACGGCGACGTGCGAGGTGCGATCGCCGTTCTGGTAGGCGAAGTAGAGGGTGCCGTCCGAGCCGATCGCCACGGCCGGGTCGCGATCGCCGCCGGTGGATTGCGGCAGCTTGCGGATGTTCCAGGTCAGGCCGTTGTCCTCGGAGACGATGACGGCCTGGTTCCCGTTGCAGTTGCGGTTGGGCACGAAAGCCGTCCCGTCGGGGCCGATCTTGATGTGGCCGTGGATGCCGTCGCAATCATTGAGCGTGTACATCGGCACCGCGGGGCCGAAGGTGATGCCGCCGTCGAAGCTGATAGAGCAGACGGCGTCGGCGATCGCCTGCGAGCAGTACCAGACGCCGCGCGGATAGATTGGATTGACGCCGGTCGGCAGGGGCAGATGGTACGGGCCGCCGCCCACGGTTTCGTGATCGATGCCGGAGGGAGCTCCCGATCCTTCACTGGGCGTGAAGGAGCGCCCGTCATTGTCGGTCCACTCGGTGGTCGATCCGGCGGGCGTGAGACCAATCTCCTGCGTGA
>DASTZC010000155.1 GCA_035764505.1 Candidatus Polarisedimenticolia bacterium | reverse complement strand
CTCCTTCTGGGCGCGCTCCATCTGCTTCTTGACCCGCTGATGGATGCGCCGATCGACGCGCAGCTTCTCGATCTCGGCCTCGAGCATCTCGAGCAGGATCGCCAGGCGCTCCTTCGGATCGAAGGTCTCCAGGAGGTTCTGCTTCTCCTCCACCCCCACCTGGAGGTGGGCGGCGATGGTGTCGGTCAGCCGGCCCGGCTCCGACACCCGGATGGTGGAGATCATCGTCTCGTAGGGCAGGTTGGGGCTGAGCTTGACGTACTTCTCGAACAGGGAGACCGCCTTGCCCATCTCGGTCTCCATCTCCGGGGTGATCTCGGGGCGCACGTCGACGATCTCGAGGTTTACCTCCAGGTAGCCGGCATCCTCGCTGATGTCGCGCACCTTGCCGCGCGACACCCCCTCCACCAGGAGTTTGATGTTCCCGTTCGGGAGCTTCAGGCTCTGGACGATGTTCACCACCGTGCCGATGTGGTTGATCTCCTCCGGCTTCGGCTCGTCGGTGCGGGCGTCGCGCTGGGTGGACAGGAACAGCCGCTTGTCGGTGGCCAGGGCGTGCTCGACCGCCTGGAGCGAGGTCTTCCGCCCCACCACGAAGGGGATCATCGTGTAGGGGAAGACCACCACGTCCCTGAGGGGAACCAGGGGGAGCCGCTCGATTTTCGGCGACTCGCCCGGGAGAGTGCTTTGGGTCATCGGATTTAGCCCGCCTTTTCCATCAGGATGATGGGCGCCACCTTGTTCTCGACGACTTCGCGAGTGATGACGCATTCGGTGATATTGCTCTGGGAGGGGAGCTGGTACATCAGGTCCAGCATCAGATCCTCGAGGATCAGCCGCAGGCCGCGCGCCCCGATCTTCCGGGCCATGGCCATCTCGGCGATGGCCTCCAGCGCGTCCTTGGTGAAGGTCAGCGTCACGTCCTCGTATTCGAAGATGCGCTGGTACTGCTTGGTCAGCGCGTTGCGCGGCTCGGTCAGGATCTTCACCAGGGCGTCCTTGTCCAGCTCGCCCAGCAGCCCGATTACCGGAAGCCGTCCGACGAACTCGGGAATCAGCCCGTACTTGATCAGGTCCTGGGGCTGCACCTGCTCCAGGATGCTGAGCATGTCCTTCTCGCTCTTCTTCTTTACGTCGGCCTTGAAACCCATCGCTTTCTTGCCGACCCGCTGCTCGATGATCGACTCGAGCCCCACGAACGCCCCGCCGCAGAGGAACAGGATGTTGGTGGTGTCCATGGGAATGAAGTCCTGGTGCGGGTGCTTGCGGCCGCCCTGCGGCGGCACGTTGGCGATGGTCCCCTCCAGAATCTTCAGGAGCGCCTGCTGGACTCCCTCGCCCGAGACGTCCCGGGTGATCGAAGGGCTGTCGCTCTTGCGGCTGATTTTGTCGACCTCGTCGATATAGATGATGCCGCGCTTGGCCTTCTCGATGTCGTTGCCCGCCGCCTGCAGCAGGCGCAGCAGAATGTTCTCCACGTCCTCGCCGACGTAGCCCGCCTCGGTGAGGGTGGTCGCGTCGACGATGGCGAACGGCACGCTGAGCAGCTTGGCCAGCGTCTGGGCCAGCAGCGTCTTGCCGGTGCCGGTCGGACCGATGAGCAGGATGTTGCTCTTCTGCACCTCGATCTCGCTGCGGCGCTTGCTCATCTCGTTGCGCTTGTAATGATTGTAGACGGCGACGGCCAGCTTCTTCTTGGCCTTCTCCTGGCCGATCACGTACTCGTCCAGGAACTCGCGAATCTCGATCGGCTTCGGGAGCTTGAGCCGCGTCTTCGGCTCATCCAGCTCGCGCTCCTCGGCGATGATATCGAGGCAGATGTCGACGCACTCGTCGCAGATGTAAACGGTGGGCCCTGCGATCAGCTTCTTGACGTCGCGCTGATCCTTGTTGCAGAAGCTGCACCTGAGGGACTCGCCTTCGCCTTTCTTTCCGGCCATCGCCTTCCACTGCCTCCCGGGTTAATCCCGCTTCGAGATAACCTGGTCCAAAACGCCGTATTCCAGCCCCTGCACAGGGGTCATGATGTAATCACGGTCGGTGTCCCGCTCGATCTTTTCCTTCGACTGCCCCGAATGTTTCACCAGAATATCGTTCAACCGCTCCCGGATCCTCAGTATTTCCTTGGCGTGAATGTCCACGTCGGTCGCCTGCCCGGAGAAGTCCCCCATGGGCTGGTGCAGGAGGATCCGGGAGTTCGGCAGAGCGAAGCGCTTCTTCGGGGTCCCCGCCGCCAGCAGCACGGCGGCCATACTCGCGGCCTGGCCGATGCAAATCGTCGAAACGTCCGGCTTGATGAACTGCATGGTGTCGTAGATCGCGAGACCCGCAGTCACGGAACCGCCCGGACTGTTGATGTAGAGGTGGATGTCTTTTTCGGGATCTTCCGCTTCCAGGTAGAGCAGCTGAGCAATGACCAGGTTCGAGAGGGTGTCGTCGATCGCGCTTCCGATGAATACGATGTTGTCTTTTAGGAGTCGCGAGTAGATGTCGTAGGCCCGCTCGCCCCGGTTGGTTTGCTCAACGACCATCGGCACTAATGTCATTGAGCTACGCCTCCCGACTAATAGTAGCTTCATCCAACAAAAAGTCAAGCGCCTTTTCTCTCAACACTTGGCGCTCGAGCCCGTCCAGATGGCCTTTCCGGCCGAGCCTCTCTTTCAATTCCGAAACGCTCAGCTTCTGACGGCGCGCTTCGTGCTCCAGACGCCGCGAAATTTCGTCCGGACTCACTTCCAGACCCTCCTGTTGCGCCACCGCCTCGAGGATCAGCATGGCGCGCACGCGCTTGATCGCCATCTCGCGTCCCTTTTCGCGCTCCTCGCGCCAGTTGACCTCCGCATGCTGGGGGTCGATCCCCTGCACGAGGAGCAGACGCATGGTGTCCTCGAGCTGGCGATCCATCTGCTGCTCCACCATCGACTCGGGGACCTCGAAAGCGTTGCGATCCACGAGATGCGTCAAGATTTTGTCCTTGGCCTCTCCCGACTCCGCGACGGCCTCGCGCCGCTCCAGCTCCTCCTTCACGTGCGTCTTCAGGGCATCGAGCGAAGTGAAGTCCCCGATCTCCTTGGCCAGATCGTCGTCGAGCGCGGGAAGATCCTTGACCTTCACCTCGCGCGCCGCGAGGACATACTCGACCAGCCGACCGGCCAGGACCCCCGAGGGATAGTCGGCCGGATAACGGACCTGGAAGGTGCGCGATTCCCCCGCCTCGATCCCCTTGAGCTGGGCGTTGAAGTCGGGATGGTTGCGCTCCGCCCCCACCGTCATGGTGAACGGCTCGTCCGCGAAGTCCTTTCCCTTCCCTTCAAGGTAGCGGCCCGAGAGCGTGCCCACCACGACATCGGTGTCCTCGGCCTTGCGGCCCGCCTGCGGCGCGTAGCGCGCCACCCGCTCGCGCAGCGCCTCGAGATTCTCCCGCAGCGCCTCATCCGGGACGTTGATGCCGCGGCGCGAGATCGGAATCCCCTTGTAATCCTCCACCCGGACGTCGGGACGCACCTCGAAGGTGGTGCGAAAGACGAAGGGCTGCCCCTGGCGATAGTCGTACTCGTCGAGGACCGGGTGCTGGACGGGTTGGATTTGCTTCTCTTCCAGGGCGCGGTGGGCATACTCGTCGATTAGGTGCTGCAGGACGTCGCCTTCCACCTGCTTCCCGAAGCGCTGCTTCACGACCGTCAGCGGGATGTGGCCGCTGCGGAAGCCGGGAATGCGGGCCCGGCGCCGGTAGGTCTCCAGCGCCCGGTCAATCTCCTGGGTGACGATCTCGGCGGGTATCTCGACTTCCATGCCGCGCTTGGTTCCGTTCAATTCACTGATCGTGACTTTCATGCCCTGATTCTGCCCGATTGAAACCGTGGCGGCGTTTCGTGCGCGGCGCCATCGAGGTGGGTCCCTACTCTCGTGGAGGACGATGGGAAGGGGATGGTAGCAGATGTCCCAGCGTACCGCAAACTCCGGATACCAGGGTCGTTGCCCGGGTTTTGCGCCTGTGCTATAAGGGCCCGCCTTGAAGAGAGGAGCGAAGAATGACCTGGGGTGCTCAACGCGGTCGATTTCATGCTTTGGCAGCCTGTGCGGCAGTCCTGACGGGCATTCTGGCCTGTTCCGGCGGCGGCGACATCCGTCCTGGTGAGGGGGCCGCCGGGCTCCGCCTGGGTGACGATAGGGCCAGCGTCGAGAAGGTGCTCGGCAAGCCCGAAAGCGAGAGCGGTTCGGGGGTCAGCGGGTCCACCAAGCGGGAGTCCACCTACCTTATTTATCCCTCCAAGGGGATCGATGTCCTTCTCGAACAGGGGAAGGTGCGCAGCATCTTCCTTTATAACGAAGGGATCGAGGAGCATCGAAAGTACGCGGGCAAAGGGCCAAGGGGTATCACCTTGGGCTCCAAGCGGGCCGAAATCATCGCCGCCCTGGGCGAGCCGAGCGCTCGCGGCCTCGGAGCCGAGATGGACGCCTGGTACCGCTACGATTCCGGGGTCGAGGTCATCTTTCAGCCGGACGGTACGCTTCATCATCTTCTAATCACCAAGGCCCGCTAGCGGCGCGCGCGTCTCATTCAAGCTCTTTCAGCAGGCAATGAGACTCTTCCCGGGCTAACCTCAGCGACTGCATCGGTTCACGACCGAAGCGGTTCCAAGTCTCATCGCCCTTCCTTGAGACTGGCGTAGAAGCTCTTCTATTTCAAGAGAATCGCGTCTGCCCCATCGGCTCCCCGCGGTTCACGGCGCCGGCTGCAGCCGTGCAGCCGACTCCCGGAGAGCATGCCCCCGGATCTCAAATCGCTACTCCTGATTGGCTTTGGCGCTCCAGACGCCGGCGCGAGCGGAGTCTGGCCCGGGCTTTGCTGTTCCAGCGCACAGGGGGATCCATGGAGATCGAGGGTAGGAAAGAAAGCCCGGATCGAATCATCGTGGTCTCGGAAGAGATCCTCTCCCGGCTGAGGATGTCTCCGAGTTTCCTCCGAAGGTCTGGGGTCCGCTTTCTCCTCGTCTACAGCGGGCCCGAGGCCCTTACCCTTGCGGGGGCCTCGGATCCCGCCGTAGTGCTTCTGGACTATGCCCTGCCGGTCCTGCGAGCCGATCAGGTATGTCGCGAAATGAAAGCTTCCCCCAAGCTACGCGATATACCGGTCGTCATCGCAGGACCGGCTTTACCCCCCGAGTTCGAGACGTCATGCCGCGCCGCGGGGTGTGACGCCTTCTTCCGCTCTCCCGTGGATCTCTCCTCGCTCGTCGCGACGCTCGGAGTGCTCCTGGGAGTGACCCAGCGCCAGGAGCCGCGGCTTTCCGTGCTGCTCTCCGTATCCTTCGAGCACGTCACCTCGCAAACACGGGGGCGCTCGCGCGATTTGAGCCTCTCCGGCATCCAGGTGCGCACCGCCTACCGCTATGGGAAAGGCCGCGCCGTCCGGGTCCGCTTCTCGCTCGACGAGACGAGCCCCTTCCTCGCGGAGGGCGAGGTGATTCGCTGCGATTCCACCGAAGAAGGCGATTTCGACCTGGGGATCCGCTTCGTCGGCCTCGCCATCCAGCAGCGCGACCGTCTGGCGGAATTCCTGGAGCGCCGGGGGGCCAGCGTCGCACCCTTGATATAATCGGGCCGGAAACGAACCCTCGGTGAACGGCCCGTGAAGCCTCCCACTCCTCGAATCTCTTCCCTTTTCCTTTGGGCCTTTCTCGTTCTCGTGGCCCTCTTGCCGCGTCCGGCGCTGGCAGTGAAGCGCGACGTGGTCCGCGGCTTCCAGGAGGATTTCGGCGCCCGGACCTACCGGCTCCGGGTGGACCTTCAGGCCACGAACTACATGTCGGTGCCCAACGTGATGACCGCGAAGGGATTCAAGTACCTGGGTAGACAGTTTCCGGTCCTTTTTCGAAAGATGCAGATGGTCTACCTGGATCGGATTTCCAACGAAAGCGGCCAATCGGTGGCGCTCACGATCTATCGGAGCAGGGACGACGCCGGGCAGATCCGCGGCTCCATGCCTTCCGCCCCGATGAATCCGGCGGCCGGGGCGTCGGAGACGGCGCTCGGCAGCTTCGCGCGCGAATTCAGCACGACGGTCATCCTCGAGCTGACCGCGGAGAAGACCGATCTCGACGGCCAGCGCGCGCAGATTCTCGATCTGCTGCAGAAGGTCTTCTACGTGAGGGAAGAGCCCACCTTCGAGGAGAAGGAAGCTTTCATTCGCGAAAACCCCGACCTGCCCATCCGCAAGCTTGTCGAGATGACCGGCCTCCCCGAGCAGGCGGTCCGGCGGATCCTGGAGCACCACCCCGCCGAGCCTCCGCCCCAGAAACCTTCCGAATAGCTCCACGCAAGCTCAGGTGTGCCGGAGCTTTCTCTGTGGCTCCTCAGCCCGAACCCCGCTTTCCAACCCTGAATCCGGGCTCTTGGACCCTCAGTGGAATACCTGATGGTCCCGTCAATCCCTGCACCCTATCATCAGAGGCTTTGTGAGCTGTGCCGATCAATTCGGCCGAGTGCAAAGAAGGGATCCGAGTCACGTCACCAAACCGTTTACGAAGGCGACCACTGGAGGGCATATGTTACCGAAGAACCAGAGCGCCGAGGTGAGGCGTTTCCTGATGAGGATGACCTGGGCGCTGGCGTTTGGGGCGCTTCTATGGGCGGCGAGCCCGGCCGAAACCCTGGCGGCGCAGAGGACGAGCACGGCACCCAAGGAAGGCGACATGGCGGTAAGCGCCAACCTCGGGTTCTCGAGCTCATTCGACGACAATTTCGGGGGTGTGGAGCCGCTTCTCACTGGAACTTTCGAGTACTACTCCACTCCCCGCGTCTCGTGGCGCGCACTTCTGGGCACCACCTCGTTCGACGCCGACAATCCGAGCGACGCCGAGGTGGATGTGATGTTCATCAACGGGAACATCTCCTATAACTGGGAACAGGGCACGGTCCACCCCTACGTCACGGGCGGCATCGGTTTCTACAACAAGGATGCTGACGCTTCCCTGCCCCCGGATGCCGATGATGACGAGCTGGGGCTGAACTTCGGCGGCGGTGTCGACTGGTTCCTGGGGGCGCGCTGGGCGCTCAAGTTCGAAGGAACCCTCCATATCCTCGGCGGGGACGACCCGGACAACTTCATCCTGGGATCGGTCGGCGCCAAGTGGTGGTTCTGAGGCTCAGCTCATTGAACTGACACCCCCCATTCGGTCGACCTGACCGGCAAGGGGTATCCCGTCTCGAGTCGCGGCAGAGCTTCGCCTGGGTACGGGAAGGGCCGCGGCATCGTTGCGCTACGCGTCGACGTATCTCTCTTCCTTGTTCTGATTGAGGCTGGCGCCCAGGGCGAGTGGTGCGAAAGGGGGGACTCGAACCCCCATGGGTTTCCCCACCGGATCCTAAGTCCGGCGCGTCTGCCAGTTCCGCCACTTTCGCCCACCTGATTATAAACAAGTCACCGCGCAGTGCGGCTCTGGTATCATCCGCCTGGCCGCATTCTCCCGTCCGTCCCATGGTCGTGTCGACGTGGAGTCACCGGGACGGCACCCTCATGAGCCCATCCGAGAGCTCCCAGCGCTCCGTCATCGAATTCATGGAAAGGCACCGGTGGGTCGCCATGGCGTCCATCGCGGTGCTGGCGCTGACCGCGCTCATCGAAGACTGGCTGGGGCGCTCGCCGCTCGGGCCCGATGGGAGATTCGGCTGGTGGGATGGGGACATCTGGAGCAGCGAGAACTCGCAGCGCGTCGCCGATGCCTACTCGTTCTCGCACATCGAGCACGGAATCCTCTTCTTCGCGCTGCTGTGGCTGGTGGCCCGGCGGCTGCCGCTCTCCGTCCGCTTCCTGATCGCCATGCTGCTGGAGACGGGATGGGAGGTGCTGGAGAATTCGCCAATCATCATCAACCGATACCGTGAGGCGACCATCGCGCTGGGCTACGTCGGCGATAGCGTGCTCAATTCCTGCTGCGATGTGATGATGATGGCGCTTGGCTTCGTCTTCGCCAGCCGCGTGCCTGTATGGGTGAGCGTGGGGGCGGCCCTTGCCATGGAGGCTTTCTGCCTGCTCTGGGTGCGCGACAACCTACTGCTCAACGTCATCATGCTGCTTTATCCAATCGGGGCGCTGAAGGCCTGGCAGTCGGCCGGCCACGCGCTTCATTGATGCGGAAGCTAGCGCGTATCCCATTCAGGCGTCAGTTACAGCATTCTGCGTTGTGCACGCTGATGAGGATGCCAGGCGGCCCGTCGAGCATGTCCATCCGGTCAGCAATGGTTGATTGACTTCCCTGCCGCTTCCGGTCGAGAATCCCGCGGTTCGAATCCACTCATTACGCACGCGGGAGCTACCTGCCTT
>DASTZC010000154.1 GCA_035764505.1 Candidatus Polarisedimenticolia bacterium | reverse complement strand
AACTACAGCCCCTTCTACGACATCGCCAAATATGCCAGGTCCGGTGGCCCGTGTGGCAATGCCGGCGAGATTCCCGGTGTTGTCCGTCACGAGTGGGGCCACGGACTGGATAATAACGACGGCGGAGGCCTGGACAATCCTTCTGAAGCGTACGCCGACATCACGGAGTTCCTGGAGGACCACAACTCTTGCTTCGGCGGTAACTACCATCCGGGACAGCAATGCACCGGTTTTGGGAACCCCTGCCTCGATTGTACGGGCCTCCGGGACTTGGACTGGGATAAACGCCAGGCTCATACCCCCACCACTCCCATTTTCGTCGCCAGCAACTGTCCGGAGGGGAACGCACCCTGCGGTGGCCAGGTGCACTGCGAAGGATCCATTCTGGGTGAGGCCCTGTGGGACCTGGCGACGCGCGATCTCCCGGCCGCGGGCCTCGATCAGGCGACCGCCTGGCAGCTCGTCCAGAGAATCTGGTTCACGTCACGCCTGGGCTCGGGCGGCAACGCATACACCTGCACCCTCCCGAGCTCGGACAGCTGCAGCGCCGGGTCCTGGTTCAATCGCCTCCGAGTTTTCGACGACGATGATGGAAACCTGGGGAACGGCACACCGCATGCCGCCGCCATCTATCAGGCATTCAGTCGCCATGCGATCGCCTGCGGGGTGGCGACGGACCCCTCGAACCAGAGCACCACGAGCTGCCCCTCGATCGGCGCGCCGGCACTCGAGGCAAACGGCGGATCCGGCTCCATCTCCCTCTCATGGACGCCTGTCCCGGGCGGAACGTCCTACCTTGTCCTGCGGAACGAATTCGGCTGCTCCTACTCCTTCATGCCGGTCGCAAGCGTTCCCGGGACCTCTTTCACGGACACGGGCGTCGCCGGCCTGACCTATTACTATCGGGTCCAGGCCGTGGGCTCGAACAGCGCCTGCGATGGGCCCGTCTCCACCTGCCATGGCGCGCAAGTCGCATGCCTGGACGCCGACAGCGACGGTTCCGGCTCGCCGGGGAGTCCCTCCTGTTCCCGCGGCTCCCGAACCGATTGCGACGACTCCAACGCGGCCATCTATCCTGGGGCCCCGCAGCTTTGCGACGGTCTCAGCAACGACTGCAGCAATCCTGCCTGGCCGGCGGTCCCGGCCAACGAGGCCGACAGCGACGGCGATGGCCACAGAATCTGCGCAAATGACTGCAACGACGCCAACATGGCGGTCTGGGCGATTCCCGAGGAAGCTGGGAATCTCCTCCTGTCCAGCAACCTGCAGGAGTTGACCTGGAGTCCTCCGGCGAATATGGGCGGCACAACGATCCTTTACGACACGATCCGATCCGCTGTCGCCTGGGACTTCATGACGGGCGCGACCTGCATCGAGACGGACGACGGCTCGGACCTCACTGCAAACGATCCGGAAACGCCGGCGACAGGCCAGGTTTTCCTCTACATCGTCCGAGGAGGAAACTCCTGTGGCGAGGGCTCGCTCGGAGCAATGTCCAGCGGCGAGCAACGTACGGCGAGATCCTGTCCCTAGAGAGGGTCTGACCGAAGCGGCTAAGGGTCCGCAGTTAGCAATTCTGATCTGTCTGGTCGACAGGCACTCAGGCGGCGTCGTAGCGCGCGACCAGGGCCGCCGCCGCCAGATCGCCGGTCACGTTCATGGCGGTGGCGAAGGTGTCCGGGAGCGCATCGAGCGCGATGAGAATGCCGATCCCTTCGATCGGCAGCTTCAGCTCGGAGAAGAGCGGCGCGAGCATGATGAAGCCGCCGCGGGGGACGCCGGGAGCCGCTCCCGACAGGAAGACCGAGGCGAACGCGACGATGGATATCTCGCGCCATCCGATCGGAATCCCGTAGAACCAGCCGACGAAGACCGTTCCCACCGTCCAGGTCACCGGCGCCGCGAAGTGGAACGTGGAGACGGCCAGCGGCAGCACGAATCCCGAGATCCGCTTCGACAGCCCCAGCCCGCGCTCGGCGCTCTCGACCAGCGCCGGGAGCGCGGCGACCGACGAGCTGGACGTAAAGGCGATCAGCTGCGCCGGGAGCGCGGCGCGTGCGAATCGGCGCATCGGGACGCGTCCGAACGCGGCAACCATCGGATAAGCGAGCAGCGCACCTCCCACGCTCAGCAGCGAATAGGCCAGGATGTAGAAGCCGATCGCGCCCGCGACGTTCGCCCCCGCGTGGGCGCACAGCGGCAGCATCAAGGCGAACACGCCGACGGGAGCGGCGAGGATGATCCAGCGGACCAGGGTCAGCATCACCTCCCCGAGGGCCCGGAAGAATCCCACCATCATCTCGCGAGTGGCCGGCGTCGTGCGGGTCAGGGCCAGCGCGAACAGGAGCGCGAACAGGATGACCGGAAGCATTGCGCCGCCCGACGCGGCGGCGACGACATTGGAGGGCACGAGCGAGACGAGCCATGAGGCGAAGGTCTGCTTCGGATCGGAAGCCAGAAGCTGGGCCACGTCGGCGGCGCCCGCGGGCAGCGGAGGAGCGCTCGCGCCCCGCTCTCCCAGCCATCCGAAGACGACCTTCGTGAGCGGAATGGCCACCAGGGCGAGCGATGCCAGCATGGAAACGAACACCAGCAGCGTCTTGCCGCCGAGCCGGCCGATTGCCTTCATGTCCCTCGCCGACGCGACGCCCGTGACGATGAGCGAGACGATGAGCGGGAGCACCGTCATCCGAATCGCGTTCACCCAGAGGGTGCCGATCGGGGCGAGCGCGTCGGCCGCGTGAACAAGCCTCAGATTGCCGCTGGCCGCGATGCCGATGCCCAGGGCGAGGCCCGCCGCCAGGGCGAGGAGAACGCGCGTGCTTTCCTTCACCCGCCCCCGCCTACATCATCAAGTCGCCGCCGTTGATGTCGAAGGACGCGCCGGTGATGTAGCCGGCGGCCTCCGAGGCGACGAAGCAGATCAGGTCCGAGACTTCCAGCGGAGTGCCCAGCCTCGGCACCGGATAAGAGGCGGCCAGGCGCTCCAGCAGCTCAGGCGAGGCGTTCTCGCGCGTCAGCTCGGTGTCGATCATGCCGGGACAGATCGCATTCACGGTGATGCCGAACTTGCCGAGCTCTTTCGCGGCGGCCCGGGTCAGCCCCAGCAGACCGGCTTTCGAGGCGGTGTAGTGGGCGCCGCCGAGGGTGCTCACCGTTCGGCCGGCGGAGGAGGAGATGTTGATGATGCGTCCGTAGCACTGGGCCTTCATGGCGGGCAGGGAGGCCTTGATCAATCGAAACGGCGCCGTCATGTTGGTCTCGAGCGCCAGCCGCCATTCCTCGGCGTCGAGCTGCTCGAACCGGGTCGACCGCGCGAGCGCCGCGTTGTTGACGAGGATGTCCAGGCGCCCGAACCGCTCGAGCGTCTTGCTCACGATCTGTTCCGGCGCCCGAGGATCGGTGACGTCGCCGGGCACGGCCAGGGCCCGCTCCCCCAGAGAGCGGGAGACCTGCTGAGCGCGCGCCTCATCCCGCGTGTTGACCGCTACCGACGCGCCGCGCGCGTGGAGGCGCGCCGCGGCGTCACGGCCCAAGCCGCGCCATGCCCCCGTCACGATGGCGACTCGTCCCGTGAAGTCCATTCAGATTGATGCCTCAGGCGATGGATCAACCGCGTCGACCAGGATGGGACAACCAGGAATCCTACTCTGAAACGCGTAGAATAGCCTTCGTCGTCTTCAGCGAGGCAAAGCTCGTCGTCAAATTCGAGGCTCTCACCATGTCCGGACTCGACCCGGTCCCCCTCGACTCAATCCAAGCCGCCCGAATGCGGATCGCCGGCACGGCGGTGCGGACGCCGCTCGTGCGCCTCCAGGTCTCCGATTCGCCCGCGGAGATCTACCTCAAGCTGGAGAACCTTCAACCGATCGGCTCGTTCAAGCTGCGTGGGGCGGCCAATCTGATCCTGCAGACCGACCGCGCTCAGCTGGAGCCGGGGGTCTGGACGGCAAGTGCAGGCAATATGGCCCAGGGGGTGGCCTGGTGCGCCCGGAATCTCGGGCTGCGCAGCACGGTCATCGTGCCGGAGACAGCTCCGGAGACGAAGCGGGCGGCGATCGCGCGGCTCGGAGCGCGGATCGTGCCGGTGCCCTTCGCACAGTGGATGGAGGTATTCCAGACCCGGCGCTACGCGGGGATGGAGGGTCTCTTCGTTCATGCGTTCAGCGACCCGGCCGTCATGGCCGGGAACGGGACGATTGGCCTGGAGATTCTGGAGGATCTTCCCGACGTGGAGACGGTCATCGTTCCTTACGGTGGGGGGGGTCTGAGCTGCGGCATCGCTTCGTGCTTGCGAGCGATGAAGCCCGGCATCCGGGTGCTCGCGGCGGAGGTCGAGACGGCGGCCCCGTTGGCCGCTTCCTGGGGAGCCGGTGCTCCGGTGGAAATCTCCTTCACCCCGAGCTTCGTGGATGGCATCGGGGCGCCGCGAGTCTTTCCGGAGATGTTCGCGCTGGCGCGTCGGCTGCTGGAGGGTTCGGTGGTCGTCTCGCCAGCGGAAATCGCCTCCGCCATCGGATTGCTGATCGAGCGCAACCGCGTGGTCGCGGAGGGGGCCGGCGCCGCCTCGGTCGCCGCCGCGCTCACCGGTCGGGCGGGCCAGGGGAAGATTGTCTGCGTGGTCTCCGGGGGAAACATCGACGCTGCCAAGCTCTCCAAGATCCTGCACGGCGAGGTGCCCTGATTGGTCCCCAGAGTGTCGACCCGGCGAGTGATTTCAGCGAGTCGAGCTCGATCGGGATTGGACCCCCTGTGGAATTCCCCCCGGTTCGGTAGACGGTTCAGCTACGCTGCATGAGTCCGGCGCTCATGCTCTGCCGCGCTGAGGGGCCCCCTCGCCGGCACCGCTCATCCCATCGCGAGTATGGGTAGAAAACCCTATTGCTGCCCTGAAAGACCAGGCGCATCATCCTCTTCGACTGCTTCACGGCGCTTGGTTCTGAGCTCGCGACACCGATTCTCCGCAGGGAGGACGTCATCATCGCAGGCCCGTCACCATGATCTGGACGAAGGTGGACAAGAGCCGATGCGCGCTCGCCGTCCTGACGTTCCTCAAGCTCGCCGGACAAAGCCTGGCCCAGGAATACCGGACTCCGCGCGCCGGCGAGCCCTACACGGGAACGGTTTTCGGGCACCAAGTCGAGGTGCCGGCGAGGGACAGAACCAAGGCTACAGCCCTCGACCTGGGGGTCGTATGGATCCCCGATGGGCCGGACAAGAAGGAGATCAACCCGTTCGCAGCCTTCTTCCTGTGGCGCAACCGGAACGAAGGCAGGCAGCGGTTTCGCGCCACTCTGGTCGGCATCTATGACGATATCCGCTTCGACTTCCAGCCCTCGCACGGCCCCTTCGAGATGCTCGCCACCTTCGAGAACCTGACGCCGCCGTTCGACCGCTCCGAGTACGTCGAAGGGATTCGCATCAGCTCGGAGGAGCTGCGGTGGTACCAGGCTTATCTCGGCCTGGGCGCCGGCTTTCGGATTCCCCTCTCACCCGGGAATCAGGAAAACGCGTTGGAGGTCGCGCTCAGCTATGAGCCGGGATATCTCGCCTTCGATGAGGGTGACGAGACCGATCCCGGGTTCATCGTTCCACAGGACACCTACGAGGGCCGCATCCATCTCCGCTTCCGCGCCGATGCATTGGAGCGCAACTTCATCGAGCTTCCGCATGCGGGGTACGCGACGGGTATCGACGCGTTCCACGCGAGGCGGGCGCATTGGGAGGACTGGGGGCCCACGTCGGGCCCTGCAGACGGAAGCAGCGGGCAGGAATGGAATGCCATCCGCGTCTACGCGGTCGCGGCCATGCCCGTGCCGTTCGCGCACTCGGAGCGCCATCGCCTCGTCACGAGCGTCTATGGAGGAAAGACCAGAGACGTCGATCGCTTCTCGGCATTCCACCTGGGCGGGGGTCCGCTGACGGCAGACTGGGAAGCGCTCTCGCGACCGGTGCTTCCCGCAGTGGCGCTCGAGGAGATCACCTCGGAGGCCTATGGAATCCTGAACCTCGAGTATCGCTACGAGCTGCTCTTCTTCTCCTACCTCCGGGTAAGAGGAACTCTGGCCCAGGTCGACCGTGTTCGCTTCGACGATGCCGGTGGGACGGTGCACCGCGTCGAGCCGATGAACGCCCTCACGCTGGGCATCACCAC
This sequence comes from Candidatus Polarisedimenticolia bacterium, assembly GCA_035764505.1. Taxonomy (NCBI): domain Bacteria; kingdom Pseudomonadati; phylum Acidobacteriota; class Candidatus Polarisedimenticolia; species Candidatus Polarisedimenticolia bacterium. Next base: position 4,393 of record DASTZC010000154.1, on the reverse strand, counting down.
GGGATTCCTCTGGCATTCGCAGCTCGAGCTTGGTTATGGTTACAACTTCGGGGTCCTCCGGCAGCGCGAAGGTCGAACCGAGGCCGGTGACGGCGCCATCCTCCTTCACTGGTCCAAGAGCTTCTGAGCGTCGCGGGCGGCCGCCTGACTGGATCATGGACGGTGTTCCGAACTTCCAACGCGTGAGCGCACAGCTGTTCCGCGGCGGGCAGCCGACGCGCGAGGGGATCGCCGCGCTCGCGCAGCTCGGGATTCGCACGATCATCGACCTCCGTGATCGAACCGGGATTACCTCGGCCGAGAGGATGCAGGCGCAAACGCACGGAATTCGCTATCACCGCATTCCCCTGGGCAAGCTGCGCTCTCCCGCGCGGGAGACGATGGATCGCATTCTGCGGATCCTCGCGGACCCGGAGAGCGGCCCCGTCTACGTGCATTGCCGGCGCGGCTGCGATCGCACCGGAGCCGTCATCGCCTGCCATCGCATCGCGAACGAGGGCTGGACGGCCGAAGAGGCGATCGCCGAGGCGCGCAGGCACGGCATGATCAAGAGCCAGTTTCTCAAGAGATTCTTCATCCGCCGGTTCCATCGGGCCTTGGCCTCACGATGACGCTGAAATGGTGGGCTGCCGGCATCGCGAGCCTGGGGATCGCGGGATGCGCCATGGCGTCCGGCGGTGACATCTGTCCGGATCTCTCGCCGTCGCAAACGAAGATTCGATTCGCGGGCCACCGTTTTGAGCTTCAGAAGCCGGAGGATCTCAGGCGCCTCGACGCGGCACTGGGAGACGTCGACGCGGACGATGACTCGGTGAGCCCGATGAAATCGCTGATCGCGGCTGCCGTCGCCGCCGGGACCGCGTCCAAAGCCCGGTGCGACGCGCTCGTCCAGCTCGCCGAGATGGCCGATTCCTTGGATCTCGCGACGCGCAACCCCACGCCGCGTCGGATCGACGTCCTTTATGCGCCGTTCCTGTATCTCGATCTCCTGCACAATCCGATCGGGAAGGGCAAGATGATCGCGTCGAATCTGGCCGGAAGCGCCGCCATCGAACCGAGCCTGCGGGACCCGGTACGGTCGACGTTCTGGAGCCGTCCCTCGGACATCGCGTCGCGGGATCTCTACACAGCGTTCGGTCCCATCGTCCGGGTGGACGATGAGATCTGCGTCTACGATGAGCCGAAGACGAGCTACGGCCTGGCGCCGGGATTCGACATGAAGTGCCGGGTCGGGATCATCAAGGTGAAGTTCGGTGAGCTCCAGAATCAGAAAAGGGACACGGAGGTCGCCCTGACGCGCCTGTTCGCGGCGCTCGGCTATCACGTCGAGCCGAACGACTACTCACCCCGCATCCTCCTCCGCTACGATCGCCGCCTCTTGCTGGAGTTCAACTCCCGGAAGAACCTCGACCCCACGATCACCGTGCTCGGCTTCATCCCGGTCTACCACAAGGTCGTCCAGAAGCCGCAGGACCCGTTCCGCTACATCCGATCGGCTGTCATGAAGGACGGCAGAGTCCTGGCCTCCGAGGATCTGGCGAGGGCGCTCATCAGGCCCGAGATCCTCGCGCGGTCGGCCCGCGCGTCGAAGAAGCTCCCCAGGGGGACCGCCGCCGATCACTACCGGCCGGACGCCGCGGAGTTCGAGCGTGGACTCGACCATCTCGTCATGGATGAGGCGAACGTCCAGCTGCGCAAGGCCGGTGGGGACAACATCGGACCGTGGAGCTGGGATCGGCTCGGACACTCCGAACGACGCGAGGTGCGCGGGGCGGCGCTCCTGTTCGCATGGACCAACTGCTTCGACGTGCGATGGGACAACAACCGGCTGAAACACGACGGCGCCGGCATCCGCCACGCGATCAGCGATCTGGGAAACGGTCTGGGGCGGGCCGACAACTTCAAGGTCGACGATCAGGGCCTCGTCAATGACTTTCCGTGGACCTTCACGGAACCGCCCGTCGTGGATCGCCATGGCCGGGAGCGCCGACCATTCCGGATCGTGTCGTATCAGCCCGTCTTCGACAACGACGCATTCCGCGACATGACCGTGGACGATGCGCGATGGATGGCGCGTCTCATCGCCCAGCTCACGGAGCGCCAGATGCAGCAGGCCTTGATCGCCGCGGGCTTTACCTCCGCCGAAGTCAGGCTCTACACCGAGAAGCTCGTCAGCCGTCGAGATCGGATGATTCAGGACCTGGGCCTGGAGAGCGATATTCGGTTTCTCCGCCCGCAGGGCGTCGAGCGCGTGTTCGACTACGACCCGGCCAAGGATGGCCGGGTGGGCGTGCGAGTCGATAAGGGGGTGATCCTGCATCCGATCGAGTCGCGCGATCTGGTCATTCGTGGCGGAAGGGTCGAGCCGCGCTGAATGCTGCTTCCCGGAGTCCGGACGTATGTGAAGTGGCTTACTGCATCCTCATCTTGCGGGAGGCTTGCTGGGCCAGGCAGGGCTCACCAGCTCCATCCTCAGCAGCGGCCCATCGGCGTACATCAGTGACTCGGACTTGATGAAGGCGGGCGTCTCTCCAGGGAGGATCCAGACATTGGAGTCGGGCGGCTTCTTGCCAACCAGGGGAGCAATCACTCCGGCCAATCCGGGAATGTCGACCTCCAGAACGTAATGGATGGCCTTCCGCGTGACCTCTCCGGTCAAGAACGGCTCCTCGCGGGAGGCATGGAGATTGATCTTCACGACACGCGGCTTGGGCGAGGCCGCCACCATGGAAAGGGTATGGGGTGGCGCACCCGGCGGAAGGTTTTTCAGGAGGACGTTGAACATGCCGTTTGCCAGGTCGGAGGGAAGATCGAGCCGCTCCTCCTCGACCTTCTCCTTGCCGTCGTCCTCATAGCGCACCTTGACCCGGCCGCTGGCCCGATGGATCCAGACCTCGATGGGCTGCTTGAACGTCGGGCCTTTCTGGATCAGATGGTTGGTGATGAGACGGAAGTATCGGCGCTGAGAATAGACCGATGTCTCATCGTGGATTGAGCCGTCCTGGAAATGAAAAACCAGCCGGCTGGTGACCTGGCTCCCCTGGGCGAACTGGATTAGCTCGCCGTCGGCCAGATGCGTTCCACTCAGGGTATGCAGGGTGAGGAAACCGTGGACCACGCCTTCGGCGTAGCGCACGGCCACCGGTGCGGCGATTGCGGTCTGGAAAGCCGCAAGAGTGGTGACCAGGATCGCCAAGCAAGAGAGGCCCCGGACCAGTTGAGATTTTTGAAAGGACAGACTCACTGGATAAGTCCCCGGAATGACCGACCAACTCGACCATGGTTGAGCGAATGGGCGATGCGCCGGCTCGGTGAACTGTAAGCAGCCCGTGAAAAAAACAATCACTTCGGCCGGCGAAGGCGAGGCCCCGCAGGCAAACCGAAAGCATGTTAATGCCGATCTGACGGAGGGACCAACCTTCCCCAAGCTGCATGAGAGGCGTCGCGTCAAGTCGGGGGAGCTTCCATCAGAATCGTCTGGACCGTGAGGGCGGCGTTTACGGGCGGGTCGAGACGGCACTCGACGGTCCCCACGAGGCTGGAATCGCAGGTTGTCCGGGCGCTCCATCCCTGGCTCCCGGCGGGATTGGCAAACTTCTGTAGCGTGCCCGTGCATCGGATCGCATTTCCCTGACCATCCATCAAAACGAAAGTGATGCCGAGGCTCGTCGGATCGAGGCTGCCGGAGATCCGTTCGGGGGCGGAGGCGGTGCGAAACTCGATCTGCGACCGGCCGGGCGTCTGGCGGATCGACATCTCCCCCAGTCCGATCGCCTCGGTGGGAAAGGTCACGGCGGTCCGATCGGCTCGAGGGTTGGAGCAGGAGGTGGTCATCGTAGACGCCGGCGTCACGGTCACGCTCCAGGCGCCGCCCAATTCGTCGCAAATCGCGCCGCAGGTCGAATCCAATCCGAGCCCGACGCCGGCGGCGCCGTGATCGCGGGTGCAGGAGGAAGCGCCCAGAAGAAGAGGCAGGCTGACGATCACCATCAGACAGCGCAATGAAGCCTCGGTCGAGTGGGATTCCCAGTGAGCGACGCTGCGACGCGACGGATTATACGCCGTGCGCCACGACTCCAGACAAGGGCTGAATCCCGGATCGATCCGATCATTGTCTCGACCGCGAAGGAGCGCAGACAGTGTCAGTTTATGTTGTCCTGACATTTCTGACGACGAGTTGTCGAGGAATCCGTGAGGTAGCGTAAGAAACGGACGCATGCAGGGAGTTTTTCCTTGACACGGGCCCTTCGACGGCGTACTAAGCAAACCGAAATTTGCTCCGACCTCCGAAAACAGATCCCTCGAAATGCTTCCGCCCGGTGGCGGAACGCAAGAGGAGTTTCTGTGCCCCGTCGCAATACGGATATCACACACCCATATTTAGCTGAGGAGC
>DASTZC010000153.1 GCA_035764505.1 Candidatus Polarisedimenticolia bacterium | reverse complement strand
TCTTTGACTGCGCATTATATTGCCTGTCGGAGCGCCTCCGGTCGGAAGAACTGTTTTCTTTCCAACAAGTTCCCGTCGGTCGTGACTCCCGGTTGCGAAGCGTTAAGTTCCTCGGGAGGTGGAGACGCCATGGCATCGGGCAGCGAAATAATCCAGATGATCGGCAGGCTCCAAGACCTGAAAGGGTTCAGGGACCAGCATTGGGAGGGAAGCTTCGAAGACTACCTCCAGATCGTCAGGCAGAACCCCCGGGTGACGCGGAGCGCCTTTCAGCGGGTCTACGACATGATCCTGTCGCAGGGAACCCGCGAGTACTACGAGTACAAGAAGAAGATCATCCACTACAACTTCTTCGACGATCGCAGTCACGGCGGCGTCGACGCGGTCTTCGGGCTGGACGTTCCCCTCATGAAGATGGTGAACGTCTTCAAGTCCGCGGCCAAGCGTTACGGGACCGAGCGCCGCGTCCTGCTGCTGCACGGACCGGTGGGCAGCTCCAAGAGCACCATCGTGCGGCTGTTGAAGAAAGGGATGGAGGACTACTCCCGCACTCCCGAAGGGGCGCTGTACAGCTTCTCCTGGATCGTCGAGGAGGAGAATACCCGCAAGAAGCAGGACCAGGCGGTGATGGAGAGCCCCTGCCCGATGCACGAGGAGCCGCTGCATCTCGTCCCCCCGGAGCTGCGCGCCGAGATCTTCGGCAAGCTCAGCGAAGGGCGGCCGGAGCCGGAGCGCATCGTGGTGGAGGGGGAGATGTGCCCCTCCTGTCGGCAGCAGTACAAGGAACTGAATCTGCGCTACGGCGGCGACTGGACCCGGATCATCTCGCACATCAAGGTCCGCCGCCTCATCCTCTCCGAGAAGGACCGGATCGGCATCGGGACATTCCAGCCCAAGGACGAGAAGAACCAGGACTCGACCGAGCTCACGGGCGATATCAACTACCGAAAGATCGCCGAGTACGGCGCCGATTCCGATCCCCGGGCCTTCAACTTCGACGGCGAGTTCAACATCGCCAACCGCGGGCTCATCGAGTTCGTCGAGGTCCTGAAGCTGGACGTCGCCTTCCTCTACGACCTGCTGGGGGCCTCCCAGGAGCACAAGATCAAGCCGAAGAAGTTCGCGCAGTGCGACATCGACGAGGTGATCATCGGGCACACCAACGAGCCCGAGTACCGCAAGCTGCAGCACAACGAGTTCATGGAGGCGCTGCGCGACCGCACGGTGAAGATCGACATCCCCTATATCACCAAGCTGGCCGAGGAGATCAAGATCTACGAGAAGGACTACAACCCGTCGCGTATCCGCGGCAAGCACATCGCCCCCCACACCATCGAGATGGCCGCGATGTGGGGCATCCTGACGCGCCTGGAGGAGCCCAAGAAGGCCGACCTCACCCTCCTGCAGAAGCTCAAGCTCTACAACGGCAAGACCCTTCCGGGCTTCACCGAGGACAACGTCAAGGAGCTGCGCAAGGAGGCGATGCGCGAAGGGATGGACGGAATCTCCCCGCGCTACACGCAGGACAAGATCAGCAACGCGCTGGTCTCGGACAAGGGGGAGGGGTGCATCAACCCCTTCATGGTGCTCAACGAGCTCGAGAGCGGGCTGAAGCACCATTCGCTGCTCACCAACGAGGAGCTGCGCAAGCGCTACCGCGACCTCCTGTCGGTGGTGAAGCAGGAGTACGAGGACATCGCCAAGAACGAGGTGCAGCGCGCCATATCCGCGGATGAGGAGGCCATCAGCCGCCTGTGCGCGAACTACATCGACAACATCAAGGCCTACACCCAGAAAGAGCGGGTCCGCAACAAGTACACCGGCCAGGACGAGGAGCCGGATGAGCGGCTGATGCGCTCCATCGAGGACAAGATCGACATCCCCGAGAACCGCAAGGACGATTTCCGCCGGGAGATCATGAACTACATCGGCGCGCTGGCGGTGGAGCGCAAGACCTTCAACTACCGGACCAACGAGAGGCTGCACAAGGCCCTCGAGCTCAAGCTATTCGAGGACCAGAAGGACTCGATCAAGCTCACGAGCCTGGTCAGCAGCGTCGTCGACAAGGAGACGCAGGAAAAGATCGACGTGGTGAAGAGCCGCCTCATCAAGGACTACGCCTATTGCGACGTATGCGCCACCGACGTGCTCAACTACATTGCCAGCATCTTCGCCCGCGGGGATGCCCGGGACTGAACGCCGCGCGCCTCGGAACCAACCCGGGGCCGCGGCCCTGAGCCCTCCGCCGGTTCCGGGATCTCCATGATTCTTCGCATCGAGCAGGACCACCACCGCTTCAAGCAGATCATCCGCGGCAAGATCAAGCAGGACCTGCGCAAGTACATCTCGCGCGGCGAGATGATCGGGCGCCGCGGCAAGGACCTCATCAGCATTCCCCTGCCCCAGATCTCCATCCCCCACTTCGTGCACGGCCGGCGCCAGGCCGGCGGCGTGGGCCAGGGAGAGGGCGATGTCGGCACGGTCCTGGGGGCGGCGGAGCCCGAGGAGGGCAGCGGGCAGGCGGGCGACGCGCCGGGCCAGCACCTGCTCGAGGTGGAGGTCACGCTCGACGAGCTGGCGGAGATGCTCGGCGAGGAGCTGGAATTGCCGCGCATCGAGCCACGCGGCCGCAAGAACATCGTCACGGAGAAGTACCGCTACACCGGCATCGCACCGACCGGCCCCGAGAGCCTGAGACATTTCCGCAGGACCTACAAGGAGATGATGAAGCGCTCGCTCGCTTCCGGGACCTACCGGCGGCCGGGGGCGCTGCCCTTCATCATCCGCGAGGACAAGCGGTATCGCACCTGGCGGCCCACCATCCTGCCCGAGACGACTGCGGCGGTCATTTATATGATGGATGTCTCGGGATCGATGGGCGAGGAGCAGAAGGAGATCGTCCGCATCGAGTCGTTCTGGATCGACACCTGGCTGCGCCATCACTACAAGGGGCTGGAGATCCGCTACATCATCCACGACGCGGAGGCGCGCGAGGTGGACCAGGAGACCTTCTACCACACGCGCGAGAGCGGCGGCACCGTCATCTCCAGCGCCTACCGGCTGGCCCTCGAAGTGACCAGGACCGACTACCCCGCCCAGGAATGGAACGTCTACTGCTTCCACTTCTCGGACGGCGACAACTGGTCGCAGGGCGACACGCAGGAGTGCATCCGGCTGCTGCGCGAGGAACTGCTGCCCGGAGTGAACCTGTTCGCCTACGGCCAGGTCGAGAGCCCCTACGGCACCGGCCAGTTCCTGCTGGACCTGAAGGAGGCCTTCGCGGAGGAGGAGGCGGTCGCGCTGTCGAAAATCGAGAGCAAGGAAGCCATCCATCAGTCGATCAAGGAATTCCTCGGGAGGGGACGTTGAGCCTTTCCCCCCTGCTCGCCGGGTTGCAGCGCGAGATCGAGGCGCACGCGCGCGACTACGGCCTCGACTTCTTCCCGGTGATGTTCGAGGTCCTGGACTACCGCAAGCTGAACCAGGTCGCCGCCTACGGCGGGTTCCCCACCCGCTACCCGCACTGGCGCTTCGGCATGGACTTCGAGCAGCTCCAGAAGGGCTACACCTTCGGCCTGCAGCGCATCTACGAGATGGTGATCAACAACGATCCCTGCTACGCCTACCTGCTGGAGTGCAACGCCGACGTCGACCAGAAGATCGTCATGGCGCACGTTTACGCCCACTGCGACTTCTTCAAGAACAACGTCTGGTTCTCCAAGACCAACCGCAAGATGATGGACGAGATGGCCAACCACGCCACGCGCGTCCGCCGCTACATGGACCGCCACGGCGTGGACCGGGTGGAGAATTTCATCGATCTCTGCCTTTCGCTGGAGAACCTCATCGATCCGCACTCCCTCTTCATCGTCCGCGAGCGGCCCGACGCTCCGGAAGAGGCGCCGCGCGTCGCCCGCCGGCTGAAGAGCAAGGAGTACATGCAGGACTACATCAACCCGCCCGAGATCCTGGCCCGCGAATCGCTGCGTCTGCGCGAAGAGTCGGAGCGCAAGAAATCCTTCCCGGCGGAGCCCACACGCGACATCCTCAAGTTCCTGATCGAGTACTCGCCGCTGGAGAACTGGCAGCGCGACGTCCTGAGCATCATCCGCGAGGAGGCCTATTACTTCGCGCCCCAGGCGCAAACCAAGATCATGAACGAGGGATGGGCCACCTACTGGCACTCCAAGATGATGACCGAGCGGTGCCTGACCGACGCGGAGGTGATCGACTACGCCGACCACCACTCCGGGACCGTGGCGACGAGCCCGGGCCGCCTCAACCCCTACAAGCTGGGCGTCGAGTTGTTCAAGGACATCGAGGAGCGCTGGAACAAGGGGCGCTTCGGCAAGGAGTTCGAGGAGTGCGAGGACCTGAGCTTGCGCACCACCTGGGACACGCAGCTCAACCAGGGTCGGGGAAAGATCTTCGAGGTCCGCCGCTTCTGCAACGACGTCACTTTCATCGACAACTACCTGACCGAGGAGTTCTGCCGGCGTCACAAGATGTTCGTCTACGACTTCAACCCGAAGACCGGGCTGTACCAGATCAGCAGCCGCAGCTTCCGGGAGATCAAGCAGAAGCTCCTGTTCCAGCTCACCAACCGGGGACTTCCCTTCATCGAGGTGGCCGACGGCAACTTCCGCAACAAGGGGGAGCTCCTCCTGCGGCACCGCTACGAGGGAGTGCCCCTGCGCATGGACTATGCCCGCGACACCTTGAGGAACACGCAGCGCATCTGGCAGCGGCCGGTGAACATCGCCACGCTCGTAGAGGACAAGCCGAAGCTCATCTCCTATACCGGCGAGGCCTTCGAGGAGGCGGACCTGCATGAACCGGCCGCCTGAGCCGCCCCCGGCAGACCAGAGCTCCCCGCCGAACGGCCATGGCGCCGCGCCCCCACTGTGGGTCGTGGCCGGAGGCAAGGGCGGCGTCGGACGCAGCCTCCTGGTGGCCAACATGGGGATCCAGCTGGCGCGCCTCGGCAAGCGCGTGGTCGTGGCCGACCTCGACTTCCAGGGTGCGAACCTGCACGCCTACCTCGGCATCGGCCGCCCCGCAAAATCGCTCGAGAGCCTCTCCGAGGCCACGGAAGGAGCGCCCCTGGGCGCGCTGCTGCTGGACACCTCGGTGTCGGGCCTCAAGCTGGCGGCGGGCTGCCAGCGCGCCCTTTCCGCGGAGGCGCGCCGCCGTGTGGTGGAGCGTCTGTTCACCCAGCTCCCGGGCCTGCCCGCCGACCTGGTCCTGATCGACGGCGGGTCGGGAAGGAGCGAGGAGGTCCTCGACGCCTTGCGGCGGGCCCGCGGCGGCATTCTCGTGGCGACTCCCGAGCCGGCCTGTCTGGCGTCGCTCTATCTCTTCCTGGAATCGCTGGTCGACTCCGAGCTGGAACGCGCCCTCACGAAAGACGATCGCGAGAAGCTGGAGATCGCCCGCAGCCTGGACGACGAGGAGCCCGGGGCGAGGATGAGCCTGCGCGCTGCGCTCGAGCGCCTGCGGGGCGAAAGCGAGCAGCAGTTGGCCGACGCCGTCATCGGCTGCCTGCGGCCCTACCGCTTGCGGCTGGTCCTGAGCCAGGCCCGCGGCGAGGCGGACGAGGAGCTCGCCCCCATTCTCTGCAGCGGGTTGGACAAATATTTCGGCCTGGAGCTGTCGACGCTCGGATGCGTGGAGTACGACCTCTCGGTCATGCAGGCGGTGCAGAAGCGCAAGCCCCTCTCGCAGCAGTACCCCAACTCCGCCGCCACGCATGGGATCGAGCGGGTGGTCGCGTCCCTGCTCGCCCCGGCCGCCGGAGCGGAGCAGGCTCCGCCCCTGGCACGCGACCTGGCCTCCCTCGATTATTACCGCCTCCTGGAGATTCCCCAGGGCGCCTCTTCCAAGGAGATCCAGGCTGGGTACCAGCTGCTGAAGCGGGCCTACGACCCGGACAACTGGCTGCAGCACCCGCTGCTCTCGGCGGCCCAGATCGGCCGCATCGCCTCGCGGCTGGAATCGGCCTATCGCACATTGGTCTTCCTGGAGAGCCGCATGGAGTACGACAAGAAGCTGGTCGCCCAGGGGCTGCTGCCGGCGGAGATGGCGGGAGGGCGCGATTCGGAGCCGGCGGCTTCGCCGCGGATCGTCCATGCGGTCTCCGAGGACACAGTGACCGCCGTGCCGGTCTCCGCCCGCGACGAGGTCTCGAAGACCCCGGCCCCGGGCAAGACCTCCGAGACGGCGGCCCGGGTGCCCGGCTCCGGATTGCCGGTGACCGGCGCGACGCTGCGCGAGCACCGGGAAGCGCGCAATCTGGCCCTCGAGGCCATCGTGGAGAAGACGAAGATACGTCCCGCCATCCTCGAGGCGCTGGAGGCCGACCGCTTCGGGGACCTTCCCGAGCCGGTGTTTCTAAAAGGGTTCCTGCGACAGCTGGCTTTGTGCCTGGGCCTCGACCCGGCGGTCGTGGTGCGCGAGTACATGCGCCGCATCGATCCTCCCGACAACGGCGCCTCCGCCGGCTGAAATTCCTTTCCCATTTCCGGTCCTTCCCGCCCCCCCCGAATGCAATTCCTTCGCGGGAATAGATAGAATGCCCCCTCCAGTTCAGAGGAGACCATGCCGGACGTGGAACGCCCGCTCGAGAGTCCCGCCGACCTGGAGGGATATTTCGATCAGGGCTCGAAGCCCCGCGAGGAGTGGGGCGTCGGGATCGAGTACGAGCGGCTCGGCGTCTTCGCCGACTCGGGTCGCGCCATCCCCTACCACGGGGCCCGCTCTCTTTCCGCCATCCTGACGCGACTCGTCGCCCACGGCCGCTGGCGCCCGGTCTACGCGGGACGAAACATGATAGCGCTCGACGGCGAGGGGTGTCGTCTCACCATGGAGCCCGGGGGACAGCTGGAGCTTTCCGGCGGCGTGCACCGGCGGCTCGTCGACTTGAGCAACGAGGTGGCGCGCTACGTGGCGCTGCTGCACGAGCACTCCGAGTCGCTGGGAATCACCTGGCTGGGCCTGGGGCTGCATCCCTTCTCGACCCTCGCGGAGATTCCCTGGGTCCCCAAGCCGCGCTACGCCGTCATGTCCGCTTATCTCGCCAAAACCGGCGAGCAGGCCCACCGCATGATGAAGCAGACCGCAGGGGTGCAGATCAACCTGGATTATTCCGATGAGCGCGACGCCATGGAGAAGCTGCGCGCCGCGATGGGGCTGACCTCCCTGGTCACGGCGCTGGTCGCCAGCTCCCCGCTCCTGGAAGGGCGCACGACCGATCGCATGAGCACCCGCAGCTGGATCTGGCAGCACACCGATCCGACCCGCTGCG
>DASTZC010000152.1 GCA_035764505.1 Candidatus Polarisedimenticolia bacterium | reverse complement strand
GGGAGGCGGCGGCTCCGGCGTCGCGGTCGACAAGTCGACCGTCAAGCGCACCTACATGAAGATGGGGACAGGCGGGGTGGCGCTCGGAATCGGGGCCCAGAAGTACGAAGTGATCATGTTCTTCGAGAACAAGGAAGCCTTCGACAGCTTCATCACCAAAGGGTGGAAGGCCGAGGCGGGAGCCAATGCCTCCGCGGGGACCAAGGGAGCCAATGCCGGCACCACCTTCAGCAACGGCATCGCGGTCTACCAGATCACCGAGAAGGGGCTGATGGCCTCTGCCGACATCTCGGGGACGAAGTATTCGGTCGATAAGAAGCTCAACACCGAGTAGCCCCCGGCCCGCCACCTGGTGTCGTGTACCAGGAATCGCGTTACATTCGGCCGCCGATCCATCCCGCCTCGCTGCGTTGCGTCTCGCTTACGTACCGCTTTGGGTACGCGGCGCTTCGACGCGCCTTGCGATCCGGGCGGCTCGACGGCCTCGGTGTTAACTCGATTTCTGGTACGCAACACTAGAGTGCAGGCGGCGGGAAATAGTTCGAAGGATTGGGCCGGTCGGCGGTCTCTTATTGGGTGGAGCCTCCGGATAAGGGCCAGTCAGCCCGGAGGCAGGATTTCGTTCCTCCAGGAGGACCCGACATGACAGGACCGATCCGCCCTAGACACGTTCTTCTCATGGGATTGGTGGTGCTGGCTCTTGCGTCGCCGTCGGGGGCAGCAGCTCCCCCACGGTTCGAGACAGCCAGGATTTACATCGAGTTCAACCAGACCGACAACGATCTCGGCTTCCACGTCGCCCTGGACGCCGAGGAGTGGAAGTCGATGCAGATCGTCAATCCGGGCGGCGTCACCATCTTCACCGCGACGGGCAAAGGACCTTATGGAAGGCCTGGCCTCGGCCTGTCCGAGATGTTCTTCGAGGGGTCGGAGCCATCGCTCGACGACGTGCCCCTCGCGACGCTTCTGTCCCTGTTCCCCGAAGGCAAGTACAAGTTCGTCGGCACGATGGCCGACGGCACGAAGCTGACCGCTACCTCGGTCTTCTCGCACGCCGTGCCTGACGGACCGGTGGTCTCCACCGAGGTGAGCGGCGGCTCCGTGGTCATACGCTGGCAGCCGGTCACGGGCCCGCCACCCGGGTTTCCCAACGAGAAGATCAGCATCGTCGGGTATCAGGTGCTCGTCGATCCCTTCGAAGTGACCCTTCCGGCCTCCGCCACCCAGGTGACCCTTCCTCCCGAGTTCGTGGATTCGCTGCAGGCGGGGTCGCACGGGTTCGAGGTCCTATCCATCGACGCGAGCGGCAACCAGACGATCACCGCGGGGTCGTTCACAACCCCCTAGTGTTGCGTATCAGAAATCGAGTTAACATCGCGATCCCGATTTCTCCGATCGGCTCGAGGCGGTCCGGGCGCACCCATGGCGCTGCCTACCGGGACTTCGGCTTCTCGACAGGGGAAGTTAGCGGAATCTCCAGGACCGGCTGGAGCGGCGGCAGGTGTGGGCCCGATTCGCGCCGGAGGGTGAAGGTGTCGAGGAGGCTGCCGTCCCGGCGGATGGCCGAGATGGTCATGTATCTTCCGGCCACGGTCACGCGCAAGGTCTCCTTCGAGATGGCCCGGAACGCCGACCATTCGGGCGGATCTCCGGCAAATGTATAGAGCTTCTCCCCTCCGCCTCCGGTGACCACGTAAACGGGACTGTCCGGATCGTCGTAGCTTTCCCGGGACACCCTACCACTCGCGCTGACCGGCCAGGTTCGCTCGTACAGGTGATCGTGCCCGCCGATGACCAGTGACACACCGAACTGGTCGAAGATCGGCGACCATACCTTCCGGCCATCCATCCAGCTCCCATGAGCCCCGGAGCTGAAGGGGGGAAAGTGAAAGAAGACGACTCTCCAGGGGTGCAGAGGATCGTGCGCGCTGCGCTCCAGATCCGCGACGAGCCACTCCGTCTCATCGTCCGGGGGAGGGCCGTAAACCTCTCCGCTGTCCAGGCTGATGACGTGGAGGCTTCCGTAGTCGAAGCTGTAATAGCGCTCGTTGTTGGGAAGCTCGAGCCGGGCAAGGTAGGAGGCGAGCCCCAAAGGGGCCTCGTGCTCGTGGTTCCCGAGAGCCGTCATGTAGGGCGCTTTCGCCGCGAGCGGCTCGATCATCTCGAAAAACGCGTTCCACCGCCACGGGTGCTCCCAGGCATAGCTCAAGTCACCCGCGTGCAGCACGAACTCCGGGTCGGCCTGCTTCATCCGAAGCACACTGTCCTCCGCCGCCAGGTCGACGCCCGTGTCGGCGGTCGCGGCGAAGGTGAGGGGTGAGGGATCGCCGCCGCGGACCCTGAACCCGAGGGCCGAGGACCAGCCGCTCCGATTGCAGCCGACGAAGTAGGCGTACTCGCCCTCGGGAAGGAGGCCCAGGCGCGCCGTGTGAAGATAAAGCCCGGGATCGTCCGCGAGCGGCGCCTGGGTCGATTCGGCGATCCTCGGTTCGGCTTGGGATCTCAGGCGGAAGACCACCTGGGAATCGGACGCGGGGGTGTTGGTAACCCAGGTGACGGTCAGGTCCCGGCCTATAGGGCCTGACCAGCTCAGATGGATCTGTTGTGGTCGGCCGATCCCGCTGCCCGGCAGAAAGCTGGCGGGGATAACCGCGAAAGGAAGCGCCAGAACGAAGTAGCGAATGCCGATGCGAGAAACTGGCGATCCAGCCACGCAGGAACCTCGACGCCGAACAGGCGACTGGTGGGCTTGTTTGTTCCCCAATGAATGATGGGGCCGTGCAGTCTCGATGGAGATTTGACGCGTATGCTATCACTCTTAATGCTCTAGTAGCAATGAACATCCATCAATACTGCGGCTCTTGCGGACTGGACTTCTAGGGGCCCGGTTTCCTGGAGGGAGGTGCCTTGTGTGCCAGCTCTTCGGAGAAGTTCAGGAGCACCTGCACACTGTCCTTGGGCGCCTGCTCCGGCTGGTCCTGGGTTCCAGACCTCAGCACCACGGCGAAGCTCTTTCCGTCAGGCGCCAGCGTGTAAGGGTAGTTGCCGCCTACGAAGGCCAGGCTTTTCTCGGACCACCTTCGAGGCCGGCCCGCGCTGAAAGAAGCTCCGGTCGTGCTGCAGTCGACGACATTGATGCGGGCCTCGCCATCCAGGAAGTACAAACGTCTTCCATCGGGCGACCAGAGCGGCCGCGTCCCACCGCCGGTGGAGACCTGCACCCGCTCTCCCGGTCCTGGGAACGGACGAACGTAGACCTCGTAACCCCCCGACTCGTTCGAGAAGTAGGCCAGCCAGCGGCCATCGGGTGAAAAAGCCGGGCCATCGGCAAAGGAGTCGCCGCTCAGGAACAGCTCCGGACGTCCGGATCGGGGATGATCGCGGTCCCCCTCGATCGGCACGGTCCAGATCTCGCAGCGCTCGGAGCCATTCTTGTACGACGAATAGGCGAGGCGCTTGCCGTCCGGCGAGAAGGAATAGGGCGACAGGAAATCCCCCCCCATCTCCATCAGGCGCTGCGGCTCCCCGGTCCCGTCGTAGCGAACCCAGTAAATCCCCTGCGCATCGTGGCCGTAGGAGAAGAAGACGATGCCCTGGCCATCGGGAGTCCAGACGGGGATATTGTTGCGACCCGGAAGGCGCGTGAGCCGTGAGAGGGTCTCCCGCCCCAGATCCTTGATCCAGATGTCGCCGTGCAGCGGACCGCTCGCCATCTCGAAGGCAAGCCGCTTCCCGTCGGGCGACAGTGAAGGACTCTCGTAGAGCGCATGCAACATGTGCAGCGGGCGGGACTGCCCCGAGGCATCGAGCCATTGGATCTCGTAGTCGAAGGTCGGCCCCTGGCTGCTGGCGTAAACGGCATCTCCCGTCTGCGAGAAGGCAAAATCGGCCCCTCCCCCGAGGCCGACATTGACCCCCTCGAGCACCGGCTGGGGCGACCCCTCCATCTCCAGACGGCTCAGATCGAAGGGAGCCGCCAGCATGGTGTCCTGATGGAAATAGAGAAGATGTCCGCTGGGGAAATACCTGCCGTAATCACCGCTGCGACTGATGGCCTTGCGGGTGCCGTCGACGAGCGACAGGACGGTGATCTCCGGATCCAGCCGGCCGCGCGGACCATAGACGGTGAAGAGCACCGCGCGGCTGCCCGGCAGCACCTGGGGCCAGGCATGCTCGGTCTCGCCCTTCTGCCGGTCCACGCGGGTCAGCACCTCCGGCTTGCCTCCAGCCGAAGGGACGCGCACCAGTCCGGTCGTCCCGTTGTTGAAGCTTGCGACGATCTGGCCGTCGTCTCCCCAGCTCATGCCTCGGAACGAATTCGGAACATCGCACAGCGTGACGGGCGAGCCGCCCTGCAACGGGATCTTCCTGAGCTTGCCTCCGCTCTCACCGGCGACGGCGACCGCCAGCCACTGGCCATCCGGCGAGAAAGCCGGCCCATATCCGGTTTCGCCGGGGACGCGCACGAAATCGCTCTGGCCCAGCGTCCGCGTGATCGTATAGCGCACGAACTCGCCCCCCAGGTCGGTCTCCATCGTCACGATGCGCGAGCCGTCCGGCGACATCGCCAGCTGCGCGCCCAGATGGCGATCGATGATCATTCCGGGCGGCAGCTCGGCGCTCAATCGCATCAAGGGGCGCATGCGGTCGGGTTGGCCGCCCGGACTTCGTATCAGAGTGACCGCAATTGCGGCACCGACGGCGAGGATGGCCAGACTCCAGGCGATCCACACCGAGGCCTTTCGGGGCGATGGCGACCCGGCCGCGGTCTGCGGGACCGATTCCGCGGCCCACTTCAGCTCGATCAGCAGGTCGCGCGCCGACTGCCAGCGGTCGTCGGGACTCTTCGCCAGGCAGACGGCGATGATGTGCTGGAGCGCCGGCGGCGCGGTCGGCTGCAGTGTCCGCATCGGCTCCGGCTCCTTCTCGAGGATGGCGGAGGCGACGCTGATGGAGTGCTTCCCGGTGAAAGCACGGCGTCCCGTCGCCATCTCGTAGAGCATCGATCCGAAGGAGAAGATGTCGCTGCGCGCGTCGACTTCCTTCCCCTCGACCTGCTCGGGCGACATGTAGGGAGCCGTGCCGATGACGGCCCCCTCCCGCGTGAGCGGCGCAGCCCGCGTGGGCTCCTCCGACATGGCAGCCTCGGGCCGGGACTCGGAGGCCGGACGGGCCAATCCAAAGTCGAGCAGCTTGGCCCCGCCGCGCGTGAGCATCACGTTTCCCGGCTTGAGGTCGCGGTGGATGATCCCGTTCTCATGCGCCGTGTCGAGGGCCCCCGCCAGCTCCAGCGAGCAGCGCCAGAGCTGGGCGAGCGTCAGCGGCCCCTTGCGCAGCCGCTCCTCCAGGGTCTCTCCCTCCAGGTACTCCATGACGAGGAAGTCGAGGCCGTCCTGATGGCCGACATCGAACAAGACGCAGATGTGAGGATGATTCAGCTTCGAGACGGCGCGCGCCTCGCGCTCCAGACGCTGGCGCCGCATCGGGTCGGCCATCACCGGCTCGGGAAGGACCTTGATGGCAACGGTCCGATCGAGCCGGGTGTCCCGGGCGCGGTAGACTTCACCCATGCCGCCGGCGCCGGCCGTGGCGAGGATTTCGTAAGGTCCCAACCTCGTGCCAGGAGCGAGGGCCATGTCATCCGCTCGAATGCATATCGGGAAAGGACTCGCAGCGGGCTGCACTATACGCTGAAAGGCATCGGGACAGGCAAATTGCCTGCCCGGGATGAACATGAAGATGTGTTGACGGTTCGGGCGCTGTCGGTGGCATAATCCCCGGAAATCCAGCTCGAACGCCCTGCTCGTGCGAGAGCGGCCTGCCGGAAGCCGCCGCACCATGGAGGGAAGGCCATGACCACTGCCCGGGCCGTGCTTCGCCGTTTCCGGTTCCTGGTCTCTATCGCGGGGTTCCTTGCCGCGGGCCCTGCCATCCCTGCCGCTCCGCCCACCTTTGCCACCCGGCATGTGATCAATGCCTTCGTGAACGGCCTGTTGCCGTTCGACGTGCGCACGGAGGACGTGGATCGGGACGGCGACCTGGACATCTACACGGCGAATTACAGCGGCAGGGTCTCCTGGTTCGAGAACGACGGCGCCCATCCACCGGGCCCATGGGTGGAGCACATCCTCACCGAATTCGCCGACGGGGTCGAAGCGGCCGTGGCGGCCCGGGTGGACGGCGACGCCGACATCGATTTTTTCACCGCGGCGTTCAATCGCGACGAGATCGCCTGGTACGAGAACTTCGGAGACAACCAGACCTGGACACTGCGGTCGATTACCTTCGAGGTTCCGCTGGCGGTGGATGTATGGGCAGCCGACCTCGACCGGGATGGAGACCAGGACGCCATTTCGGCCTCCGGCTTCGACAGCAAGATCACCTGGTACGAGAACATGGGGGCCAACTCCTGGTTCTCGCACCTCATCGGGACCTCCGGCGAGTCGGTCGAAGCCTCCGACCTCGACCAGGATGGCGACCTCGATGTCCTAGGAGGCCTGGCCTGGTTCGAGAGCGACGGCGGGTCTCCGCCGTCCTTCACCAGCCACATCGTCGCCGGCAGCCCCATGATCGCCAATGCCGTCGCCGTCCTGGACGTGGATCGCGACGGCGACCCGGACGTGCTTTCAGCCGGCCAGGACAGCGACACGATCGCCTGGCACGAGAACGACGGCGGTCTGCCGCCACGCTTCACCACGCGCATCGTCACGACCTCGGCCGATTTCGCCACGGGAGTCTACGGTGCCGACCTCGACGGCGACGCCGATGTCGACCTTCTGTCATCTTCCTTCTTCGACGACACGGTGGCCTGGTTCGAAAACGATGGAGCCATCCCTCCTTCCTTTATCCGGCACACAATCTCCACCTCCGCCGACGGCGCCCGATCGGTCTTCGCGGCCGACGTCGACGAGGACGGAGACATGGACGTCCTCTCGGCCAGCCAGAACAATGCGCAGGTCGTCTGGCACGTGAACGATGCGAACTTTGCCGACATCGACTTCGACGGGTTGCGCGACGAGCTCGATTGCGCACCCGCCAACGGCACGGCGTTCGTCATCCCGCGCGAAGTCAGCGGCGTGCGGTTTCGCTCCGGCACACTGCTGGACTGGAACAGCTCCGTTGTCGGGTCGGGCAGCGGCGCACGCTACGACGTCGTGCAGGGAACGCTGCCGCACCTCTCGGCGGGAACGGGCTCCTCGGAGGTCTGCCTGGCCAACGATGCGTCGGAGAGGAGCCTGACCGACGGCTTGATCCCCGCTCTCGGGACAGGTTTCTACTATGTTGTCAGAGCAACCAACGACTGCGGGACCGGTACCTTCGGCTCGGCGTCATCGGGGGTTCCCCGGCCCATCGCGTCTTGCCCATAGCGCCGCGCGGATCGTGCATCGGAGCCGACGGATCCCTGCCCTCGCCGTTTTGTCCATCCGCGCGATGTTCCAATCTCCAGCTTAGGGCAGGAGCCGGCCGGGACTCCGACTGCTCCTGCCCCGTTCCCCCGGTCGGGCCGACGAAGCCCCCGGGTTCGTGCAAGGGTACTTCCGGCAGGAGTCGACCTCTCGCCGGTTTCGGACGCCAACACCGCATCTGGTTGTACAAAAAGCATGTCGGCGAGATTCGAGTCGGGAACGACCCGGTTCTTCCAGCTATGCTGCAATTGACACTCTGAGGAGCGGAATTCCCGTTGCCAGGGAACCTTTTCTCCGGCCCTGCCGTATTCCCTGGGTGTCCGGGCGTGGCGTGTGCCGGACCCAACAGACTCGAGATAACGATTCAAGACAAGGAGTGCCTTCATGGACAATCAGTGCAGGCGATGGATAACGCTCGCGCTTGCCCTGCCCATACTTTTCGTGAGCCTCGCGCTCGCCGGCGCCGAGGTTGAAGAGATCGGCAAGCAGCCGGTCGAGATCGATTTCCGCTCCGGCGGCATCCTCAAGATGGACCTCTGCTCGAGCGGCGCGAAGATCGTCGGTGTGGACAAGGACCGGCTTCGCGTCGCCTATGACTCGAAGAAGGACATGAGCAGGGTCAGCGTTCGGGTGAAAGCCTCCGGCTCCGAGGCCATGGTGGAAATCGACAATTGTCCGCACGAAGACTTCCACATCACGATCGAGGTCCCTCGCACGACCGAGCTTTACATCCGCATGGCGGCCGGCCAGCTCGATATCGATGACGTGACCGGGAGCAAGGACCTGAAGATGCACGCCGGCGAGATGAATGTCGAGCTGGGCAAGACGGAGGACTACGCCTCGGTCGAGGCGTCCGTCATGACCGGCGAAGTCGATGCTCCTCCCTACAAGGTCAACAAGGGTGGTCTCTTCCGTTCCTTCGAGCGCAAGGGTCCCGGCCGCTATCGGCTGAGCGCCCATGTCGGCGCGGGCCAGCTGAGCTTGCATTGACCGGGTCAAGGGGGACGCTCCCAGGGCACGGAACCACGCCGCGGGTCCTTCTCGCCTTCGGCCGCGATGCTCGCGTCGATCTGAAATATGCGTTGCGCCTGTTCGCGCGACAGCCCGCCATCCTCCTTCTCACGATCCTTGGCCTTTCCCTCGGATTGGGGATTGCGACGGCAGCGTTCAGCATCATGAATGCCGCGCTGCGCGGCGAAGGGCTCGTGGACCCCGGCCGCGCGCCCGGTGTATTGCGCGCGACCGATCGCTCGCTGTCGACCTCCTGGAGCTACGACGAGTTCCTGCGGCTCCGCGAAGGCGCAACGCGAATGCAGGTCGAAGCGGTGCTCACCGATACGGCGCCGGCGCGAGCCGGAACGGGCGAGGCGGCCGCGAGTCCGGCTGGAGTGGCCTTCGTCAGCGGAGGGTTTTTCGCCGCGACCGGCGGGGGGATGTCGCTCGGCCGCTCCCTCGCCGTAGCCGACGAGCAGCAGACAGGTCCGCCCCCCATCGTCGTAAGCCACGTCTTCTGGAGCACCGTGCTGAATCGAGACCCCGGCGTCATCGGCCGGCCGATCCGGATCGGCCGGACCGAGGCAAGGGTCGTCGGCGTCGCGAAGTCCGGCTTCACCCTGCCGAGCAACCGCCAGATCTGGATGCCCTTGACCAGCTACGGCGCGGTGTACGACGCCGCGCCTCTCAAGCGCACACCCGACATGGGGGTCCAGGTCTTTGGACGGTTGTTGCCCGGGGCCACCCTCCCGGATGCCGAGGCGCAGCTCAGCGGAGTCGCCGCCGGACTACCGCGAGTCCCGGCGGCCGGTGAGCGGGCGCTCCGGGTGAAGCTGGCGACCGACGCGGGGCTGGGGCGCGTGTCATCGTCGGATACCCTCGAGATCACCCTGATGGTGTTCGGAGTGATCGTTCTCGTGCTTCTGCTCGCCTGCGCCAACGTCGCGACCGTCCTCGTTTCGACCGCCATCACCCGCGACCGCGAGATGGCGGTGCGAGCGGCCCTGGGCGCCAGCCGCGGGCGCATCCTCCGGCAGCTGGTCACGGAGAGCCTGGCGATGGGAGGAATTGCCGCGGCCCTCGGCCTGCTGTTCGCCCACTGGGCCATCCCGATCATCGGTACCATGATCGAAGCGCCGGCGGGCACCGACCTGTCGCCCAGCCTCGCGGTCTACCGGTTCCTGGGAATCGTGACGGTGCTCTCGGGCGTGGTGGCGGGACTGGCGCCGGCATGGCACAGCCGCGGCTCGGATCTCGTCACCCCGCTCAAAGGGGCCGGGCCGGCCCAGGGGCGCGTGCCGCCCTGGCGCCTGCGCTCCCTGCTGGTCATGACGCAGGCGGCCGTCTCGGTGCTCCTGCTCGTAGTGGCGACGCTGTTCATGCGAGCCACCGTCCGTGCGGGAGCCATCGATGTCGGCTTCGATGCCGCCGGACTCTATGCGGTCGACGCGGGTCTTGGCGATCCCTTCGGGGACGAAGCGGCCCGTGCCAGGAACCGGAGCTTCTGGGCGCGCGCGATTCCCGATCTGCAGGCCGTCCCGGGCATCGCGTCGGTCGCGCTCTCCGAGATGACTCCGTTCGGGGGCCTCACTCGGACCTCGATCACGCGCGGCGATGCGGCGCACATCGTCGATATCCACCGCGCGCAGTCCACCTACTTCGAGACGATGGGATTGAGAATCGTGGCCGGAAGGGCCTTCACCCGCGACGAAGTCGCGGGCGGGGCTCCCGTCGCCCTCGTCAGCCAGTCCCTCGCGCGCGCCTTCTGGCACGGACAGTCGCCGCTCGGCCGGATGCTGCCCGCCGAAATCCCGCTGCAGGAATCAGCCCGACCCGTCGTCATCGGGGTCGTGGCCGACGCGATCATGGCACGGCTGCATGAGCGCGGCACCTTCGCGCTCTATCAGCCGCTCGATGCCGAAAGCGAAGGATTCGCGCAGCTCCTGATCCGGACCGCGCCCGGGGCGACGCACGTCGTCGAGCGCGCGCGCCAGCGCCTGCTCGCCGTCGATCCGCTATCCGAGGTCCGCATCGCGGGCATCGAATCCCGGCTCGAGCAGGAGGCGGGACGCCCCCGCATGCTGGCGACGCTGACCGGCTTCATCGGAGTCGTCGCCATCGTCTTGTGCGTCATCGGATTGTACGGCTTGACCGCCTCGGTGGTACTCCAGCGCACGCGCGAAATGGGCGTGCGCGCCGCGCTGGGCGCGGCCCCCGGCAGTCTCCTGCGCCTGCTGCTGTGGGACAGCCTGCGGCCGATCGTCGCTGGACTGGCGATAGGGGCCGCGACGGCCCTGCTGGCCGGCCGCGTGGTTGCCGCCGCAGTGTTCTTCGGCGTGTCGCCGCAGGATCCGATGGCCCTGGCGGGGGCCGCTCTGGCTCTTCTCGCCTCGGCCGCCCTCGCGGTATGGGTCCCCACGCGCCGTGCCGCGGCCGTCGATGCGGCGGTCGTCCTTCGGCAGTCATAACGGGAGCGGCCGCTGCCTCGCAGTCCGTTCCGCCGGACGCCCGCGGATCAGAAGACCCAGCCACTCCTAATCGGCAACCTCAATGTCAGTTGTCCTCGAGAGTGACCGGTCACACCTCAAAGCTGGGTCATTCCGCCATCGATGATCAGCTCGGTCCCGAGGATGTAAGCCGACGCCGGGGAAGTCAGATAGAGCACCGCGTTGGCGATGTCGTCCGGATTCCCGAAGCGCTTCAGAGGGACCTGGCTGACGATATATTCCTTCGTCTGGCGCAGCTGCTCCTCCGGGAGGCCCATTCTCTCGAGGATCGGCGTCTGGATCGGTCCGGGGCTCACGACGTTGACCCGGATGCCGCGATCCAACAGATCGGCGGACAGGGTTTTCGCCAGGCTCACGACGGCCGCCTTCGAGGCGCCGTAGACGGTCGATCCCGGCATCCCGATGTGCGCGCTGATGGAAGCGTTCAGAACCACCCCGGCTCCTTTGGCCAGGAGAGGGACCGCCTTCTGGACCGTGAAGAAGAGACCCTTCACATTCGTATCCATGATGCTGTCGTAGAACTCCTCGGTGACCTGCTCGAGCGGCACGAAGCGGCCGATGCCGGCATTGACGAACAGGGCGTCGATCCGGTCGAAACGCTCCCGGATCTGCTGCATGGCCGAATCGATCTCGCCCAGGCGTGACATGTCCGCCTTGATCGCCAGGGAGTCGGGACCCAGCTCCTGACGGGCCGCCTCGAGCGTCGCCTGATTGCGGCCGGTGATGGCGACCTTGGCCCCTTCGCGGGCGAAGGCCTTCGCCGTGGCGAGCCCGATACCGCTGTTGCCGCCGGTCACCAATGCCACCTTGCCTTCGAAAACTCGCGCCATCGTCCTCTCCTTTTCAGTTGTGGCCGGATAGACACCTTCGATGCATGAGCGGGAAACCCGATTCGAGACGGGCCCTATTCCTGACCCCGAAGCTTTTCGCTCGCAGGCGAGGCAGGAAGAGATTTGCCGTCCTTCGCGCGTCGCCGGGCCGTCTCAACGCTCGGACTGGACGTGCGCCTCGACCATCCACAGGTCCTTGTCCACCTGGCGCGAGATTTCGGTGAGGATGTCGGCGGTGTCCTTGTCGCCGACCTCGTCCACCTTGTCGATCGACTGGCGGACCGTCGATCCGAACCAGGCCAGGCTGCGCGACAATGCCTCGATGTGATCGTGCCCGCTCGCAATCGTCAGCGAGTACTCGGGCAGCTGTGATTGTTTCGCGACGACCCGGGCGGTCCCCTCCGCCGTCCCGCCCAGCTGCAGGATGCGCTCGGCGATCAGGTCGGCGTGCTCTCCGGCGTTCTCATACACCTTGTCGAACAGCTCGTGCAGGGCGATGAACGCCGGCCCCTTGACGTTCCAGTGCGCCTGCTTGGCGTGGGTGACGAGATCGATCGCCTCCGCGAGCCTCTCCTGGAGGAGCGCCGCCACCTGGATGCGGACTTTCTCGGATAGATCGTTCTTGGTCCTGTGCATGGTGTTCTCCTGGAAGTATGGGTCCGGCCGGCTGCGCCCTTGCGGGAAGCACGAGCGCGCGGTCGAGACGAACAAGCCTGAGATGGAAGAAGACGGGGAGACTCTATCATGCGCGCCAGGAAGTGGCGACGCCCTCCGGCGGGTGGGTTTGTTGCCGGCAGCCGCACGCCGCGCGTATGCTTTGAGGTCTCCGAAACAGAAACGCCAAACCAGCGGGTGACGCATGGCACAGGACAACCAGGCCGAATCCGACGCCTTCCCCGCCCTGACCGACGGGCAGATCGCGCGGATCGGGCCGTTCACCAGCTCTCGCGATCTGAGCGACGGCGAGAGCCTGTGGGAGGCCGGGGACCGTGACCGTCCCCTGTATGTCGTCGTGCAGGGAGAAATCGAGATCCTGTCGGGTGCCGATCACATGGTGACGGTGCACCGGGTGGGTGCCTTCACGGGGGACGTGGATCTTCTGTCGGGGAGGCCGGTGGTGGTGCGGGCCCGCGCCCGGGGCGCCACACGCGTCCTCGAGCTGCCCGCCACCCGGTTGCGCGCGATGATCCAGACCGACGCCGAGCTGAGCGAAATCTTCCTGCGCGCCTTCATGATGCGCCGTGTCCTGCTGATGGCGCAGGGCGGCGGGAACATCGTGCTGATTGGCTCGCGGCATTCCGCCGGCACCCTCGCCTTGCAGGAGTTCCTCACCCGCAACAGCCAGCCCTACGGCTATCTCGACGTCGAGAAGGACACGGCGGTCCAGGAAACTCTCGACCGGTTCAAGGTGACGGTCGAGGACGTTCCGGTCCTGATTTGCCGTGGCCGGTACGTGATGCGCAAGCCGACCATCGAGGAGGTCGCCCGCTGCCTGGGTCTGGATACGCTCAACGAGACGGCGGTGCGCGACCTCGTGATCATCGGGGCGGGACCGGC
>DASTZC010000151.1 GCA_035764505.1 Candidatus Polarisedimenticolia bacterium | reverse complement strand
CGTGGGAGGATGCGCCACCCGCACCCGGATCGCCAGACGATCCCCGACGGTGGCGCGCTTGACGGGAACCTCGACCCGGATGCGGACCTCGCCTTCGGACGATGGCGCTGTCTGGGAGGTCGACGGGGTCTGGGAGAGTGCCGGGGCGGCGGCGGAGAGGAAAAGCGCGAGGAGCGCGCCGGCCGCCGCGATTCTCATCGCAGCCTCCGGGCGCGCTCGCGGAAGAACTTGACCAGGGGCAGATCGTAGGGCGAGGCGGTGGACAGCTCCACAAAATCGACCTCGTTGCGCCGGAACAGCCGGCGCCGCTCCTCGGCGCGCTCGCGGGCGGTGGCCGCGAACTGCTTGATCCCGCGGCGGTCCCAGGTGTCCACCAGGATGCGGCGCCCCGTTTCGGCGTCCTCCAGCTCCAGGATCCCCACCGGCGGCAGATCCTGCTCGCGCGGATCGGAGAGCGACAGCGCGATCAGATCGTGCTTGCGGTTCGCCAGGCGCAGGGCGCGCTCATAGTCGCTCGACAGGAAGTCGGAGACGATGAAGGCGACGCTGCGCCGGCGCACGCCGCGCGCCAGCGATTCGAGCGCCAGCGTCAGGTCGGTGCGCTTGCCGACCGGCTGGAAGGTCAGCACCTCGCGGATGACCCGCAGCACATGGTTGCGCCCCTTGCGCGGCGGGACGTAGCGCTCCTCGCGGTCGGTGAAAATGAACAATCCGACGCGATCGTGGTTGCGGATGGCCGAGAAGGCGAGCAGGGCGCACACCTCCGCCGCCATCGCCCGCTTGGTGCTGCCGACGGTGCCGAAATCCCCCGAGGCTGAGGCGTCCACCAGGAGCATGACGGTCAGCTCGCGCTCCTCCACGAACTTCTTGACGTAGGGATGGCCCATGCGGGAGGTGACGTTCCAGTCGATGGTGCGGATATCGTCCCCGGGGGTGTACTCGCGCACCTCGTCGAACTCCATGCCGCGTCCCTTGAAGACGGAGTGGTACTCCCCCGCCAGGGATTCGTTCACCAGGCGGTTGGTGCGGATCTCGATCCGCCGGACCTTCTTCAGGATCTCCTGGGAGCTCGTCGGCACGTGAGGCTGGCTCCTTGGCGCAATCAGGGGACTTCGATCGTGTCCAGGATCCGCTGGATGATCGACTCGGGGGTCACGTCCTCCGCTTCGGCCTCGTAGGTGAGCAGGACGCGGTGCCGGAGCACGTCGAAGGCGATCGACTTGACGTCTTCCGGCGTGGCGAATCCCCTTCCCTTGATGAAGGCATGTGCCTTGGCCGCCAGGGACAGGAAGATCGTCGCCCGGGGGGAGGCGCCGAAGGCGATCAGCGGCGCGATGTCGAGCTTGTAGTCCTTGGGGGCCCGCGTGGCGAAGACGATGTCGACGATGTAGTCCTTGACCCGATCGTCCATGTAGATCTGGGTGACCACGTCGCGCGCCGAGAGGATGTCAGCCGGCTTGACCACGTGGCTGACCGACGGGATCGCCAGGCCGCTCATCCGATCCAGGATGGCCCTCTCTTCCACCTTGTTGGGGTAGTCCACCTTCAGCTTGAGCATGAAGCGATCGACCTGGGCCTCGGGCAGCGGGTAGGTCCCCTCCTGCTCGATCGGATTCTGGGTGGCCAGGACCAGGAAGGGAGGCTCCAGAGGGTAAGTCTTGTCGCCGAGCGTGACCTGGCGCTCCTGCATCGCCTCCAGCAGGGCCGATTGCACCTTGGCCGGGGCCCGGTTGATCTCGTCGGCCAGGATCAAGTGCGCGAACAGAGGCCCCTTCTTGGGCGTGAAGACCCCGTCGCGCGGATTGAAGATCATCGTGCCGATCAAATCGGCCGGCAGCATGTCGGGGGTGAACTGGATGCGCTGAAATTTCGCGTCGACGGCGTCGGAGAACGACTTGACCGCGAGCGTCTTGGCAAGTCCCGGGACTCCTTCCAAGAGCAGGTGGCCTTGGGTCAGCACGCCGATCAGCAGGCGATCCAGAAGGTAGCGCTGTCCCACGATGACCTTGCGCACCTCGGACAGCAGCGGCTCGACGAAGGCGCCCTTCTGCGCGACCAGGTCATTGATTCGGCGAATATCCTGTTCCATACCTGCTCAGGCTCCAAGGAATCCGGCGTCCTCGCGGGGCCGGTGTGATGAGGGACGACGACCGGAACGGGGCGTGGCGTCTAATTTTAGCAAGGGTAGTGCCAGAAGCAAGCATCGGGGGAAGATATAAGCCGCGCTGCCTCAAGACCTTGAATGTCGCCCGACTCTTCCCTGCCCGACCTGCGCCAGTTTGTCGCGCGGCGACGCGGAAGGCTTGCCCTTCAAAGCCGTGTTTGGCGCGGAGGAGACGCGAATCAGAAATGCAGCTGGAAGCCGACCTGGAAGCGCCGTCCGAAGGCGCGGGTCTCCTCGGCCTGGAGACTCGTCTCGCGATCGTCGATCTCGAAGACCCGGAGATCGTCGTTGTTGAGCAGGTTGAAGATCTCCAGGAAGGCCGACGCGGAGGAGCGGCCGAGGACGAAGTTCTTCTGGGTCCGGACGTTGATGTCGTAGATGGACGGGTTGCGGTGGGCGTTGCGGGACTCGGGATGGAAGATTCCGGTGTTGGGATCGCGCGTTCCGAACAGGCGGCGATCCTGGATGTACTCGACGTTGTCGTTCGACTGGAAGCGGTTCACCTGGCTGTAAGGGAGCCCCGAAGACCAGGTGAGCCCGCCGCCCAGCTGCCAGTCCCCGGGAAGGAAGGCGGTGGCGAAGAACTTCGCGACATGCCGCTGATCGTAATCCAGGTAGCCGTCCTTCAGCTCGGTGAAGGCGGGATCGTCGCCGCTTTCGGAGAGGAACGATTCGGCCTGTCCGCGTGCCTTGGAATAGACGTAGCTCGCGTCCATCTGCCACTTGCGGCTCAAGCGGCGCACCAGGTGCAGCTCGTAGGAGCGATAGTCCTGGTAGTTGAAGTTTCCGATACGGAAGATCTGGTTGAAGTTCAGGTTCGCGACGTACAGGTCGGGGTAGCCGTCGGGCTCCCGGGAGTACATGCCGTCGTCGTTCGCCGGGGGATCCGTGAAGCCGAAATCGTCGCAGTAGGTGGGGGATTTCGGGTTGACGGCGCAGGCCGGCGGACGCTTCACCGAGTGGTTCAGCTCGATGTCCTGGAGCTGATCGCGGTATTTCCTGCCGACGTAAGTGAGCCCGAGCGACGCATCGGGGGCGATCTCGATCTGCAGGCCCAGGGTCAGCTCGTCGGTGAACGGTGTCCGCAGGCCACGCTCGATCTGGGAAGCCGAGGGAGGCGAGCGGGAGATGACCCGCCCGAAGTGGCCGTCGGGCAGCGCGTCGCCGCCCACGCCATCGGCATCGTAGAGGTAATAGGGGCTCAGGAAGTCGGGTCCCTGCTCCGCCACTACGGTTTGTAAGAATAGATTGCCGTAGAAGCGTCCCCAGGAGGCGAACAGCTTGCTCTTCCCCTCGGCCCGGGGGTCCCACGAGACGCTGAGCCGCGGCGCCAGATTGTTGTTGCTGATGGTGAAATCCTCTCGCTGCCGCGGGCGCCCGCCGGAGAGCAGCTTCGGATCGGTGATGCCCAATCGCGCCAGCTCCGCGCTGACGATGCTGGTGAGGAAGTTGTGGCGCGTGAAGCGACGCGGCGCCACCGCGGCCAGCTCCGATTTCAGCCTCGAGGCGCGCACCGGATCGGAGGCGGAGAGAGGGTCCCGCGACAGGTCCCAGGTCACGATGCCGTCGCTGTTCAGGTCCCCGGCCTGCACCTCCACTCCCACGAGCTGGGTGAGCAGGTCGAAACCGGCGCGCTGCTCCGAGGGATCGAACGGCTCGTATCCCCAGGCGGCGACCTCCTCGCGATCGAAGCGCAGCCCGATGCCGATGCTCAGGTTGGGGAGCGGCTTGAAAGTGTCCTGGATGTAGGCGCCCCAGTGGTCAGCGGAGGCGTCCTCTGTCAGATCGGGGACCGTCGGGATCCGCGCTCCGATGGTGCGGGCTGCCCCGGACCGTCCGGCGACCCGGTGGGTCCGGCTCACTTCCAGGTAAGTCCGGTCGTGGCGCTGACGCTCGAACCCCTCCCCTTCCCAGATCCCGCCGATCTTCAGGTCGTGGGTCCCCGATCCTTCGGCGACGAACAGCGACAGGTCCTCGCGCAGGGTGTTGCGGGTTCGATCGTCCTCGTAATCGAAGTAGAAAGGGCCCGAGATGCGATTGAGGCTCAGGTCGCGCACGTAGTCGCGGTCGGGGGCCAGCGGCGCGGTGAACTCTCCCGGATCGGGCTCGCCGTCGCCATTGCGGTCGTTCCAGAAAGGAAAAGGTGTGGGGCCCGAATTGTCGAGCGTGTCGAGGAGGAAGTTGCCGTTTCGATCCTCCGTGTCCCAGGCGCCGTTGCCGCGGGTGTGGGGCTCGACGCCCCCGGGGCAGAGCGCCGGGTTGGCGCACGGGATGCCGATATCCTCCGCCGGATCCAGCACACCGTTCTCGTCGCGATCGAACTCCCGATCGAGCACGCCGTTGCAGTTGATATCCTCGTGCTCCCGGCCCTCGCAGCCCCAAAGGCCGGTCACGCGGCCGTCCCGGTCGATGTCGTCGGAGCAGAAGGACTCTCCCGTGTCGGGGTCGACGAAGCAGGCATCCAGGCTGCCGTTGTGGTTGTAATCCTCGAATACGTCGAAGCGCCCGTCGCCGTCGTAGTCCTCTCCGGGGTCGCGCTCGCCGGCCTGGTTGAAGCCGTCCTGGTTCCCCCCCTGGGAGGAATCCCGGTCGGTGAAGAGAACCCCGTTGCCGTTGGTGTCGGCACCGAGCGTCGGTGCGATCGAGAAGGACTGCTGCAGGCGCGAGAGCGAGCTCTCCAGCGAGACGGTGGGACGAAACACCGTGACGTTCTGCAGGGTGAAGGTCGGCCCGCCCCGCGTGGTGGTATAGCCGCTCTCCAGGAGAATGCGGCTGTTGAGACCCTGATTGTCCACCGAGGTGGTGTCGAACAGCACCAGCGCCGAGAGCTTGCTGGAAGGGGCGATCTGCCAGGTCAGCTTGCCGGTCGCCCGCGTGGAGCGGGTCTGGACGACGTAGCTCTGGGTGCCGGCATTGGTGGGCACCTCGATCTGGCTGAACTCCGGAGCCAGATAGTACCAGACCCGGTCCCGCACGATGGGGCCCGACACCGACACGAAGGGATAGAAGTCCGAGAACTTCAAATCGCGGTAGCCGTCCTTCTCCCCCACCCCGCCACGCAGCTCGACCGGATCGATGCCGGCGCCGTCGCCATCCAGGAGGTAGGAGCGGACGTAGAGGCTGAAGCTGCCGGTGAACTCGTTCCCTCCCGACTTGGTGATCAGGTTGACGAAGCCTCCCTGGGCGCGGCTGAACTCGGCGCCGGCGCCCGCCGTGATGATCTCAATCTCCGCGATCGATTCGGAGTTCATCTCCTGCCCGTAGTGGCCCGAAAAAGGATCGGTGGTGTTGATTCCGTCGACCAGGGTGATGACGTCGACGTCCCGGGCCCCGTGGATGTTGGGGTTGCCGGTCTTGTTCACGTCGGTGACGCCGGGGGCGAGGGTCAGGAGGTCCTGGTAGTCGCGGCCCAGCACCGGCAAGCCGGCGATGAACTCGCTGCTGATTGCCGTGCTGGTCTCGGCCGTGTCGGTCTGCACCACTTCGGGCTCGCCGCGCACCGCGATTTTCTCGGTGAAGGCCACGAGCAGGACGATGTCCTGCACCACCGTCGCGGGCGAGGCGGCGGTGATGCGATCGAACTCCAGGGTCTGATACGAAGGGAAGCTGACCTTGAGGCGGTAGCCGGGCCCGCCGGCCAGATCGGGAAAGCGGAACCCTCCAAGGGAGTCGGTCAGGCACATCCGCGGGGCCGACGACTCCCCCGGAAAGCGAAGCTCGACGGTCGCTCCCGGCAGCGGATGCCCGTCGCGATCCACCACGCGTCCGCGGATTGCCGCCCGCGGGACGGCGGCGCCGGCATGCTGCAGCGCCGAAAGGGCGAATACCGCCGCGAGAACCATGACGATGAGGAAGCGGAGCCACGGACGGAACATTCTT
>DASTZC010000150.1 GCA_035764505.1 Candidatus Polarisedimenticolia bacterium | reverse complement strand
CTCCGCCGCTTTTCCTGACTTTGGAACGGTGACGCTGGAACGATAGCCGGCCCCCCACGGGCCGGAAATGAGGCGATTGTCCTCCCCCCGCGGGGAGGAGGTCAAGGTTGTCGCGGCGGTTCAGCGACTCGGACGCCGCGGGCGCCCAGCCGGTTTTCGGGGGCGGAGCGTTTCAGGGCCGGTCGATTTCCCGGTGGCTCTCCCGGGGACGGGGTTCCACCGGTAGTCGGCCAGATCGAGCGTGCCGTTCTTGCGGAAAATCACCCCTTCCGCGGCCAGCAGAGCGCGCTGCAAGCCTGGCGGGAGATGCGACAGCCTCTCGGTCGAGCATCCGCCCGAGGCGTTGACGACCCGGTGCCAGGGGACGCCGCGCGGGCAGCCGTGCATCGCCCAGCCGACGGCGCGCGGCGAAAGGCGGCTGCCGAGCAGGGTGGCAATCTGGCCGTAGGTCATGACCCGCCCGCGCGGAATCCTGCGGGCCGCGGCATAGACCGCTTCCCAGGCGCTCGGGCGAGGTCCTTCGATTTCCCCGTGCAGGCGGATCGTTCCGGCAAGGGCCCGCTTCCGGTCGGCTGTTCTGCGCAGCACGGCAATCCTCCCCAAGGCGAGGCATTGCATTGTATCCGCGCCGGCGGCTGCATCGCTGGGAAATTCGCTCCGAGTGCAACTTTCCAAGGAATCATTGACAGCGCTCCGGCCCCGCCTCATAATCCCCGCCGTCGAGTTCGGCTCTCTTCGCTTTCCTTGACGCGAGACCTCGATGCCGCGCACCGTGCTGCTGGTGGACGACGCCGCTTTCGTCCGGTCGATGCTGCGGGAAATCCTGGAGCGCAGCGGCGCCTACCGGATCGTGGCGGAAGCTTCCGATGGCGTCGCCGCCCTGACGCTTGCCCCCGAGCTGCACCCCGATCTGATCATCTCCGACCTCATCATGCCTGGCCTGGATGGCGTCGAGCTGGCGCGCGCCATCGCCGGCGGCGAGCCGCCCTGCCGGATCGTCCTCGCCGCCTCGGCCGATCAGGAAGGAGGCGTCCTGAACGGGCTGGAGGCGGGCGCGGCCGATTTCATCATGAAGCCCTTCGCCTCCGAGGATCTCCTCCGGACCCTGGCTCTCCCGCCGCCGCTGCCGGCCGCCGACGAGGCGGCCCCTCTCCACTCGCTTTACGTCAGGCTGTCCATCGATCCGGAAGCTCCTCTGCCGCGGGCGCGCCGCCGCGCGCTCTTCGGACATCTGAAGCTTCTCGACCCGGCGGCGGTCCACCTCGAGGAGGAGGCGCCTCTGCTCGCGCCTTCCCTGATTCTGGAAGCGCTGCTGGCGACCCGCCTCGAGGAAGAATCGGTGCGCGGCTGGCTGGGGCGCTTGTGGGGCGTGGCCGAGGTGGAGATCCGGAGCGCCCCGTCGGTCGAGGACGAGCCGGAGCGCTTCGCCCTGCCGGGGGCGCCGCGCCTGGCCGGATCGCTGCGCATCAAAGCCCATCTGCTGGATCGCCTGCTCGATCACCTGGACCAGATGGCCGCCGACCGCCAGGAGATTGCCCGGCACTGCCTCGCGGCGGCGGGGGGCGAAGCTCCACTCCCCGTGGAAGCGACGCTGCGCCGCTTCGAGCGCGGCATCGCGCGGATGCGCTCCGAGATCCTCGCGGCCCGTCTCGTCTCCTTCGATCGAATTGCCTCCCGCCTGGGCCGCGCCGTACAGGAGTCGGGGCGGCGGGCAGGGCGCAGCGCATCCCTGAAGCTTCTGGGTGGAGAGACGCGGCTGGACCTCGCCGTGCTGGAGGAGATTGCGGCTTTGATGGAATGGTGGCTGCCGCGTGTGGTCCTTTCCGAGGTGGGACGCGCCGACATCCTCCGGCAGCTGGGCCGCAGCGAGGCTCAGGAGCTCTACCTCGCGGTGTCGCGCAGCGGAGCTCGACTGGTCCTGCAGCTCCATCTGCCGGCATCACCGGAATCCTCCGAAGAAGGCGATCTGGACGCCGTCCTGCTGGAGCGGCTGGCGCGTATGGGAGGGACGGCTTCGGCGGTGGCGGGCGAAACCGAGCGCAAGATCGAGATCCTACTGCCGGCGGGCGTCAGCCTCGTGCGCTCCTATCTGTGCCAGGCGGGACGGCAGCTCTTCGCCATTCCGGTGGCGAGCGTGGAGCGCGCCGTGGATCTTCCCGCTTCCGGAATCCGGGTGAGTGAAGGGCGTACTTTCTGGCAGGAGGATGGGGGCGAAAGAGTCCCTCTGGTCCGGTTTCCGAGGATTCCCTGGACGCTCGCCGACGGTCCGGCGCGCAGCGGCTTCCCGGGACTCGTCTATCGGGTGGGACCGCAGCGCTACGCGCTGGCGATGGACGCCCTGCTCGGAGAGACCGACGTGGTGGTGCGGCCCTTGAAGGATTCGGGAAACGGAGGACAGATGGCCGGCATGGCGCTCATGGCCGACGGCGGCATCGCGATGGTGCCGGATCTTCCGAGTCTGGCCCGCGTGCGCTGAAGCCGCCGCACAAGCTCCGCTTCAGGCGTTATGGCGCTCGATCAGCTTCGCCAGGTTGTCCTCGGAAGTCGTCCCCACGATCTGCTCCACCAGGTTGCCGTCCTTGAACAGGAGCAGGGTCGGAATGCTCATGACGCCGTAACGGGCGGCAAGGGTCTGGTTCTGATCCACGTCGACCTTGCCGACCCGGGCCTTTCCTTTGAAACGGACCGCCAGCTTGTCGACGATCGGGCCCATGAGGCGGCAGGGACCGCACCATTCCGCCCAGAAATCGACCAGAAGAGTACCGCTCCCCTTGCGGCCCAGCTCCTCGTCGAAGTTCTTTCCATCCAATACCAGAACATCCTGAATCGCCATGCGCTCTCCCAGAAAAGGACGCGAGCTTATATCATACCCTGCAAGACAGCGGCAAACCCGCGACCGACGCGCGTAAGAGCACAGCGCGGGCCCGGAGAACCTTTGAGATGCAGGACCGATGCATAAGGATTCGTGGCATGGCGCCCCCGCGGCGCGGCGCCGGAAGCTGGGGCAGCATTTCCTGACGAGCCCGGGGGCCATCCTCCGGGTGATCGAGGGGATCGGCCCCGTCCGGGATGAGGCAATCTTGGAAATCGGTCCCGGGCGTGGTGCTTTGACCTTTCCGCTGCTGGCGGCCGGGAGCCGCGTTCTGGCGCTGGAGCTCGACGCGAGCCTGGCGCGGCGGCTGCGCCAACAGGGTGCCGCCCACTCCGGGCTGCAGGTGGCGGACGGAGATGTCCTGAAGGCCGATTTCGACACGCTTCTGGCGGGATGGCTTCCTGCCGGCACCGGCGTGCGGGTGGTCGGAAATCTTCCCTACTCGGTGGCCTCGCCGGCGATCCTCCGGCTGCTTGCCCGCCCGGATCTCTTCCGCGACTGGACCTTGATGGTGCAGCGGGAGGTCGCCGATCGAATCCTTGCCTCTCCTGGAAGCCGATTGTTCGGGGTCATGACCCTGCTGTGCGCCTCTCGGGCGGTGCCGCGGCGCCTGATGGATCTCCCGCCCGGAAGCTTCTCCCCTCCGCCGCGCGTCCATTCCACGCTCCTGCACTTCGCGCCGCGATCCGGGATGTTCTGCTCGACGGAGCATGCCGAATCCTTCGAGCG
This sequence comes from Candidatus Polarisedimenticolia bacterium, assembly GCA_035764505.1. Classification (NCBI taxonomy): domain Bacteria; kingdom Pseudomonadati; phylum Acidobacteriota; class Candidatus Polarisedimenticolia; species Candidatus Polarisedimenticolia bacterium. The sequence goes on along the minus strand of DASTZC010000150.1, from coordinate 11,331 downwards.
CGTGGTCAAGGCCGCCTTCTCGGCGCGCCGCAAGATGCTGCGCAACACCCTGGCGGGCGGCCTGCGCTGGACGGTCGAGCGGGCGCAGGCGGCGCTGGCGGAGGCCGGGATCCCGTCGGAAGAGCGCCCGGAGAAGATCCCTCTCGACGCCTACCTGGACCTGTCCCGCCGGCTGGCAGGCGCCGCCGAAAAGGGAGCCTCGGGAAAGCCCGGCCACCTTTGATATAATCCGCCGCGCCCGCCGGGCGATTTCTCCCCGGTCATCCTTGACGGCTCCTCTATCGGCCGGATGAACTCCACGGAAAACAACAGTCGTACACGCAACCGAAGCTCGCACCTTGAGATCTCCTTCCTGGGAGGATGCGGGGAGTTCGGTCTCAACTGCACCCTGTTCCGCTGCGGCGAGGAGAGCCTCATCGTCGACGCCGGGCTGATGTTCCCGGAAGACGAGTTCCTCGGGGTCGACTTCGTCATTCCCGACATCCAGTACCTGGTCGAATCGAAGATCAAGGTGCGCGGCATCGTCCTGACGCACGGCCACGAGGACCACATCGGTGCGGTCCCCTATCTCTACGAGGCGCTGAAGGCGCCGCTGTACGGAACGGATTTCACGCTGGGGCTGGTGCAGGCGAAGCTGGCCGAGCACCAGCTCGACGCGCGCGCCGACATGCGCCCCGTGAAGGCGCGCGAGGTGGCGCAGATCGGGCCGTTCCAGGTGGAATTCCTGCAGGTGACGCACAGCATTCCCGCGTCGCTGGCCCTGGCGCTGCGCACCCCGGTGGGCGTGGTGATCCATACGGCCGACTTCAAGATCGATCAGTCCCCCGTGGACGGATGCCTGTTCGATTTCCCGCGTCTGGGGCAGTTCGGCGACGAAGGGGTGCTGGCGCTTCTGGGAGATTCCACCAATGCCGAGCGCGAGGGATTCACCCCCTCGGAGCGGCGTGTCGGCGAGGCGCTGGAGCCGATCCTGCGCCGGGCGGAGCACCGCGTCCTGGTCACCACCTTCGCCAGCCACATCCATCGCATCCAGCAGATCCTCGACATCGCAGCCGCCAACAAGAAGCGCGTCTGCCTGGTCGGCCGCAGCCTCCTGCAGAACACCAAGGTCGCGGAGCGCCTCGGCTATCTCAACGTTCCCGCGGGGATCCTGGTCGAGCCGAAGTCGGTGGCCCGCATCTCTCCCGAGCGGCTGATCCTGATCGTCACGGGAAGCCAGGGAGAGCCGATGTCGGCCTTGTCGCGCATCGCGCTGGACGAGCACAAGGAGGTGAAGATCGGTCCCGGCGACCAGGTGATCTTCTCGGCACGCGCCATTCCCGGCAACGAGAAAGGGATCTCGCGGGTCGTCAACCATCTGCTCAAGCGCGGCGCCGAGGTGCTGCTGGAGGAATCGGCTCCCGGGATACATGTCTCCGGCCACGGCAGCCAGGAAGAGCTGAAGATCATGCTCAACCTCACCCGCCCCAAGTTCTTCATCCCGATCCATGGCGAGTACCGCCAGCTGCACCGGCATGCGCGGCTGGCCGAGGAATCGGGCATACCGCCGGAGAGGATCCTGCTGGTGGAGAACGGCGACCGGCTGCAGCTCAAGCCCGACGCGGTGAGCCGCGGCGAGAAGATTCCCACCGGCCGCGTCTTCATCGACACCACGCTCGAAGAGGTCGAGGAGGTTCTGATCCGCGACCGCCGGCACCTTTCGGAGGACGGTATCGTCACCGCCGTCGTCCTGATCAACAAGGCCACCGGCGAGGTCGAGACGGCCCCGGAAATCGTCAGCCGCGGCTTCGTCCTGGAGGAGGAAGAGAATCAGCTTCTGGAGCGGGCGTCCGACGTCGTGCGCAGCACCATTGCCGCCTCGACCATGGAAGAGCGCGGCGACACGCACGTGATCCATGCGAAAATCCAGGCCGATTTGAAGCGCTTCTTCCGCAAGGAGACGGGCCGGCGCCCCATGATCATCCCGATGGTGATCGAGATCTGATGGCCAAGACCCGCAAGCTGAAGAAGAAAGAGTCGCGCCGCAAGCCGCGCATCGACTGGGTGGCGGTGTTCGCCAGCCGCCTGTTCACCGAGGCCTGGGGAATCATTCTGCTGGTCGGCTCGGCGCTGCTCCTGCTGAGCCTCCTGAGCCATACGCCGTCCGACGGCACCTTCTTCGGACCGGGACACGACCAGCGCCCCACCCGCAACCTGGTGGGGAGCTTCGGCGCCAATCTCTCCGAGGGGGCGCTGCAGTTCCTCGGCTTTTGCGCCTACCTGCTGCCGCTCCTGCTCGGCTGGTCGGGATGGAAGAAGTTCTGGAACCGTCCGGGGGATCACCGTCCGTTCCGCGTCGCCGGCACCTTCCTGGTGGTCCTCTCTTCCGCTTCCCTGTTCGCCCTGCTGCTCGGGGAGCGGCGGATCGGCGGATCGCCCTACAACGCCGGTGGCTGGCTCGGGGACCTGTTGTCCACGTATCTCAAGCTCAACCTGGGGACCGCGGGAACGGCGCTTTTCTGCCTGATGTTCATCGGGGTCGGCATCCTGATGGCGACGCGCATGTCGCTGGCCGGCCTGATCGCGCGGGTGAAGAAGCTCACGCACGAGACCAGCAGCCGGTTCCTGGTGGCCTACGTGCGCCAGCGGGAGGCGAAGCGCCGCGAGGCGCTGCGCACGGCGATGATTCAGAAGCACGCGCGCATGAACAAGGAGGAGCCGGCGCGCAAGACGGCTCCGGCCGCCGAGGTGAAGTCCGGGGATGGGTCGCCCGAGCCCCGGCCGGCTTCCGCGCCGCCGGCCCTCGAGACGAAGAAGACGGAGCCGAAGCCCGAGACCAGGAAGCCCTCCGCCCAGCCCTCGTTTCCGTTCGTGGGTGACCTCGCCGGCTACGTTCCCCCTCCCCTGTCGCTGCTGACCGAGGCGAAGGAGGAGCAGGGGGTCGACGACAAGGAGCTGATGGAGACGGCGAAGCTGATCGCCTCCAAGTTCCGCGAGTTCCAGGTCGAAGGACAGGTGGTGCAGATCCATCCGGGACCGGTCGTTACCACCTTCGAGTTCAAGCCCGACGCGGGAGTCAAGTACAGCAAGATCACGTCGCTGTCGGACGACCTCTGCCTCGCCATCCAGGCCGAATCGGCCCGCATCGACCGGATCTCAGGGAAGTCGACCGTCGGCATCGAGGTCCCCAACAAGCACCGCGAGGTGATCGCGCTGCGCGAGCTGCTCGGCTCCGAGAAGTACACCGGCTCGGGGGGCAAGCTGACCCTGGCCCTCGGCAAGAAGATCCATGGCGAGCCGTTCATCACCGATCTGGCGAAGATGCCGCACCTGCTGATTGCCGGCGCCACCGGCGCGGGGAAGAGCGTCGGGCTGAACGCCATGATTACCAGCATTCTCTACAAAGCGGGCCCCGAGGAGGTGAAGTTCATCTTCATCGACACCAAGCGGCTCGAGCTCGGGATCTACGATCAGATCCCCCATCTGCTGACGCCGGTGGTGACCGAGCCGAAGCAGGCGTCCAACGCGTTGAAATGGGCGACCCTGGAGATGGAGCGGCGCTACCGCTCGCTGGCGGAGTGCGGCGTGCGCAACATCGACCAGTTCAACTCGCTGCTGGGGATGGCACGCAAGGAGGGGAAGCCGCTGACCCACTCGGTGGCCAACGCCGACGGCACCTCGCGCACCGAGGAGGTCAAGCCGCTGCCGTTCATCGTCGTGGTGATCGACGAGCTGGCCGACCTGATGATGACCGCGGCGGCCGACGTGGAAGAGTCGATTACCCGGCTCGCCCAGATGGCTCGCGCGGTGGGTATCCATTTGATCCTCTCGACCCAGCGCCCCTCAGTGGACATCATCACCGGCGTCATCAAGGCGAACTTCCCCTCGCGCATCGCCTTCCGGGTCTCCTCGAAGGTCGACTCGCGCACCATTCTGGACTCCAACGGCGCCGAGCAGCTGCTGGGCAACGGCGACATGCTCTTCCTGCCGCCCGGCTCGTCGCGCCTGATCCGCCTGCACTCTCCTCTCCTGACCGAGATGGAGTCGAACCGGGTCATCGCCTACCTGCGCAAGCAGGGAAAGCCCGAGTTCAACCCGGCGGTCACCAAGGGGGCGGAGAGCAAGAAGGATGGGCTGGACGACGAGGTGGACGAGATGTACGAGCAGGCTTCCCGGCTGGTGGTGCAGACCGGCCAGGCTTCGATTTCCCACCTGCAGCGGCGCTTGAAGCTGGGCTACGCGCGCGCCGCGCGGATCGTCGACATGATGGAGCGCGACGGCATCGTCGGACCCGGCGAAGGTGCCAAGCCGCGCGAGATCCTGGTCAAGGCCGACTACTTCGAAGAGCTGGACCGCCACCGCGCGGCCGTCGACCCCGACGCCTGAACCCCGACCCAATACCAGCATGAGGCTGCCGTCCACACGGCCGTGGCGTGCCCTCCCGGCTGCCGGAGCCAAGCCATGCGGCATTGCTGAAAGGATTGAAACGAAACGTTATAATGTCCGCTCCCAAGGAGGAGGTCGATTGAGCGAGCAGGAGCTTCTGGCGCCGCCCCCGGTCGAGGAGTCGGCGACGCCCCCACCGTCCGTCTCCGCCGAGCCTCCGCGGCGATCGTTCCGGCAGTGGCTGGATCAGAACCCCCGGGCCTGGATCGGCATCATCGCGGGAGTCGGATTCATCCTCCGTGCCGCTTATCTCTGGAGGCTGTCGCGCTCGTCGTTCTACCTTCCCGATCGGCTCGATCCACTCTTCTATTTCAACTGGGCGCGCGAGATCGCGGCGGGACACTGGATTGGCGACAAGATCTTCGTCCAGAGCCCGCTGTACGCCTATCTGGTCGCGGTCTTCCTGAAAGTCCTCGGCGAAAGGCACATCTTCCCCATCCTGCAGATTTTTCAGATTCTGATGGGAGTGGGGACCTGCCTGCTGGTGGTGCGCATCGCCGAGCGGCTGTTCAGCCGGCGCGAGGCTTTCCTCGCGGGCCTCCTGACCGCCGTGTACGGCCCATTCCTGTTCTACGAGGGGATGGTCATGAAGACCTTCCTCTCGACCTTCCTGACGGTTTACCTGGTCGATCTCCTCCTGCGCTCCGAAGGGACGCAACGCAAGCTCCTGGTCGCGGCAGGCTTCGTCTTTGCGCTGACTTCCCTGGTGCGCGACAACTTCGTTCTGCTGTTTCCGCTTCTCATCGCCGGCTTCTTCCTGGCATTTCCGGGGCTGCGCCTGGGAGACCGGCTGAAAGCCTGCCTGCTGTTCACCCTGGGCGGCGCCCTGGGAATCCTGCCGGTGACGGCGCGAAACTACGCCGTGGGCAAGGAATTCGCGCTGTTGACCACGGGCGGCGGCGAGGTCTTCTACATCGGCAACAATGCCGACGCCAACGGGCGGTATCTGCCGCCACCGTTCGTGCACGCCACCCCGGAAAAGGAGCACGACGATTTCATCGACAAGGCCAGCGAGCTGTCGGGCCGCAAGCTGACGCCGGGCGAATCGTCGAGCTTCTGGCTGAAGCAGGGTCTGCAATGGATCGGCGCGAACCCCGGGGCCTGGATGAAGCTCGAGCTGCGCAAGCTGATGGTCTTCTGGAATGCCTACGAGCTGCCCGACAACTACAACTACTACGAGGTGCGCCAGGTCCTTCTGTCGCCCCTGGGGCTGCTCGGGATGCTTCTCTTCATCCCCCTGCGCTTCATGACCTTCAACCTGGTCGCGCCGCTCGGACTGGCGGGAATCCTCCTCAGCCTGCCGCAAGGGCGACGGCTCGTCTGGATCTACCTGATCCTCTTCGGCTACATGGGAACGGTCCTCCTGTTCTTCAACTTCTCGCGTTTCCGCGTGCCGATCGTGCCGTTCCTCTGCCTGTTCGCCGGCCTGACGCTGGCGGCGCTGGCAGACGAGATCCGCAAGTGGTCCGGCTACTTCTCGGACCGGCCGAAAGCCGAAGAGGAGCCGGCGGCCGTGATCCCTCCGCCCTGGGCCGACTATTCCCGCCGCCCGATCTTCCTGGCGTCGGGAGCCGTCCTCGTGCTGTCCTGGGTGGCGGTGAACTTCGTCGCGCAGGGCGGCCGCGGAGTTTTTCCCACCGTGCAGAGCAAGCTCAGCCTGGGTGACGCCTATCGCACGCAGGGCGATTTCCTTCGCGCCGAGAAGGAGTACCTCGTCGCCTTGCAGATTCTGGGAGACGAGCCGATGGACCAGGCCACGGCGGCGGAGCTTGGAGTGGACCCGGCCCGCATGCGGCAGGAGGTCGAGAGCGAGCGGATCGCCCAGGGAGTGAACTTCGCCGCGGTACGGGCAGGTCTGCACTTCGGGCTGGGCGCCTCCTGGGTGGATCAGGGCAAGAAGCTGGCCCCCGCGGACCGCGGCAAGGCAGAAGAGCTGCAGCGGCGCGGGATCAAGCAGATGGAAGAGGCGGCCAAGCTGGTCCCCTTCCCTCCCTACATGCGGCGGCTGGGGAGCGCCTACGCCGATCTGGGGCAGAGCGAGGATGCGGAGAAAGCCTATCGCGGAGGATTGCTGATCGCGGCGGAGGATTTCGGCCTGCACTACGACCTGGCCGGGCTGCTCTACGATCAGGGACGCTTCCCGGAAGCGCTGTCCGAGCTGCGCTCCACCCGGACGGCCGGCAAGCGCATGATTCCGGCAGAGGAGTCGGACTATCACTTCGGCGTGGGGCTGGTGATGCTGGACGGCTACCATGAGGAAGGAAAGGCGCTGTATCACTTCCAGAAGGCGATCGAGGCTTTGCCTTCCCACCGCGAAGCCAAGCGGATTCGCGAGCTGATTCAGGAGCTTTCCGGGCGAGGCATCGCGCCGGTCGAGGACGAGTAGGCGTTCTCCGTCGCTTCAGCCTTCGGCCTGCGTCTCCCGCACCGCCTGCAGAACCTTGCGCGCCGCCGCCTGCTCGGCGGCCTTGCGGGTACGCCCCCGGCCGCGAGCCACCAGCTTCCCCTCGATCACCAGCCCGATCAGGAAATTGCGGCGGTGCGCCGGACCGCTCTCCTTGAGGATCTGGTAGCGCGGCGTCTCGCGCGCCCGCGCCTGCAGCAGCTCCTGCAGCGCCGTCTTGGCGTCGCGCTCCTGCGACAGCCCGGTCCGCGTCAGCCCCTTGATGTCCGAGGCGAACAGCCGTTCCACCACCGACCGTGCCGCCTCGACTCCACCGTCGAGGTAGACCGCCGCCAGCACCGCCTCGAAGGCATCCGAAAGAAGCGACCCTTTGGTACGCGCCCCCACGCGCTCGGCCGTCTTGCCGAGCAGGAGGTGCGTCCCGAGGTCGAGGCGGCGCGCCTTGAGCGCCAGCGTATCGGCATTCACCAGCGAAGCCTTGAAGCGCGACAGGTCACCTTCGTCGCGATCCGGGAAGACCTCGAACAGCTTCTCGGAGATCAGGAACCCGAGGAGGGAGTCGCCCAGGAACTCCAGCGGCTCGTTGTCGTCGCCCCCCATGATGATCTCGTGGGCATAGGAGGAATGCGAAAGTGCCCGGCGCAGGAATTCCGCGCTCTTGAAGCGGTGTCCCAGCTTCTGCTCGAGCTCGGCGATCGATTCCTTGGGGCGGCGGGCTTTCACGGCTTCTTGAGGTAATCGACGATCGCGTCGCGCTGCGCGTTGGCGGCTTTCTTCAGGCGGGATTTCAGGGTCTCCCCCGCCTGGCGCTGCTGCTCGGAGAGATCGGGAAGGTTCAGCCCCTTGTAGACCTCGGCCAGCGCCAGATGGACGTCCGCCTCCACCGGGGTGAGCCGATCCTGGGCGTAGCCCCACTCGAGGTAGCGCCGCAGCAGCTCGGCCGAGCCGGTCAGGTTCCCCTTTTCCTTCTGGATCATCCCGAGGTAGTAGAGCGACATGGGGACCTCGCTCTCGCCCGCCGTGGCCAGCGCCTGCACGAGGTCGGATTCCGCCTCGCGGTATTTCTTGAGCTGAAAGCGGGCACGGCCGCGCGCGAACAGGGCGGATGCGTCCTTGGGATGGGCGGCCAGGTCCTGCGTGAGGTAGCTCTCCGCCTCCGCGAAGTTCCTGCGATCGGCATTGAACGCGGCGAGGCTCTGCAAGGTCGCGCCGTGCGCCGGATCGGCTTGCAGGGCCTTGTGCCACTCCTCCACCGCCATGATCTGCTCCTGCCGCAGGTAGCAGGCGTCTCCCAGGATCTGGTGTCCGTCTGCGGCATCGCCTCGGGCCACCAGCGCCTCGCCCAGATCGGCGGCGCGTACCGCATCGTGCGCCACCAGCGCCAGGCGCGCCGTCTTCACCAGGGTCTCGTTCCCCGCCGCCCCCTGCGCGAGCCCTTCGATCCGATCGGCCAGTCCGAGCGAAGTCTTGTCCATCGCCTCGAGAATGTCGCTCGGGTTGGGATTCCCGCCGGCGCGGAAGGCGCTCCAGGCCAGCGGCGGTCCCTGGTCGGTCAGGATGCGTCCCTCGCGGGCGAACAGCTCGGCTCCCTTCCCGGAGAGGCGGTAGCGAATCAGGATCGAGTCGGGGTCGGCGACGCCGACGCGCGCCAGGTCGGAGCGGATCTTCTCGTCCGACAGGATCCGGGACATGACTCCGAGGTCGAAGCGGATCGGCTCGTTGGAGGCCAGCAGAAGCGCCTCTTCATAGTAGGTCTGCATGACCACCACGTCCTTGAAGACCGACGAGAGCGTCTTCACGAGCGAAGCCACCTCGGCGCGACCGAGCCCTTGCAGCGGCACGGCCTGCGCCATCAGGCCTCCCTGCCGCAGGCGCGACGCGGCCAATTGATAAAACTCGCGGGTCACGAGGAAACGGGCGTTGGCGGCTTCAGGGGCGCCGGGGCGCACCACGATGGCGTCGTAGGCCGAAGGACCGGCAGCTAGAAGCGCCTGGCGCGGGTCCTGGAGCAGAAGCTTCAGGCGGGAATCGGAGCGCGGCGTGCGATTGGCCGGCTCGAATTGATGGGACGCATCCATCACCGCCGGCTCCATCTCGGCGACATCCAGCTGACGCAGAGAATGGAGCAGCAGGCAGCCCGCCGGGATGCCGGTGCCATAGCCGGCCAGGAAGACCCGCTCGGGCGACGGATGGAGGAGCAGCGGAATCTCCGCCGCGAGGATCTGCGGGATCAGGTCGTAATAGGTCGTCCCCGCCACGGTGCCATCGAGAGTGACGGCCAGGATCGAGTCTTTGTCGGCCTGCACGCTCTCCACGGCCACCGTCGATTCGGCCCCTTCCCTGAAGAAGGGCATGTCGGCGAGCAGGCGCTTGTCGCGGTACCCACCGGGAGTCGAGTACTTCTTCTGAATCTCCGGAGCGTAGCGGTAGACCGCCGTGCTGAGGAGCTTGGGATTGGCGGCCGGGAGCCGCCAGGCGATCAGCAAGGTCCCGCCGAAGCAGGTCAGGATGCCGGCGATGCGGCCCCACCGGAAGCCGGCCGTGGCACGGGCGAACTCCAGCGCCGCAAAGCCGAGGAAGAATCCCGACAGCGAGCACAGGAAGCGCTCGTAGCCGATGCGAGGAAGCCCCCAGAAAACGGCCACCGCGGCGCCGAGGAGGCCTCCTCCGGCCAGGGCCGCGACCCATTGGGATGCCGAGGGGCTGTCGCCCTCCGAGGGCGCGGTTTCCGAGACACTCCGGCAGATGAGCATCGGCAGGAGGGCCCCCATCGCCAGCGCGGCCGGTCCGACGAGCAGCGCCCCGATCCCCCAGGTTTTCAGCGCGAAAGAAGCAGATTCCAGCGGGGCGCTCCGCACTACACTCAAATAGAGCAGCGGCAGGCGGTCGAGCCAGGCCAAAGGCAGTGCCACTCCGATGCCGGAAAGCAAGGCGAGGAGCGGGATGCGAAAAGGCGAAGGAGACGCCCCGGGCCAGAGCGACAGCGCGATGCTGCCGGCTGCGGCACACGAGAGGAAAAGGGCCAGCACCCGGAACGGCAGCTCGGGGAAAGGGCCGTGAATCTGGGACAGGAAACGCTCCCAGGAGAGCAGACAGGCGAGCGCCAGTGTCCCCGTGAGAATGAGGCCCGGATCTCGCGCCTGGCCACCTCCCGCGGTCAGGGCGGCGGTCCCGAATGCGGACTTGGGACTCAGGAGGCCGAGCAGCCCGGCGACCAGCAGAAAACCCCCACCCGAAAGCGCCAGGCCAAGGTCTCCGGCCCTCGGCAGGATCTGCATCCCGCCCAGGACCGCCCCGAAGGCGGCCCCGACGAGCAGCGCGGCACACCGCAGGGCGGCATGACGCCAGGAGCGCTGCGGCGAGAGGGCTGCGAGGCCGAGGCTGACTCCCAGGCTGGCCCCGGGAAGGATCAGCGCCGGCAGCGAGAACAGAGTCCTGAACAGATAGCCGATCGCAGGCTCGCCGGCCCGTGCGGCCAGGGCGATGAGAGGCTTCAGGAGCGGGACCAGCCAGGGGGCCGCAAGCAGGAAAAGGCCCGTTGCCAGGAGCGGGATAACCGGACGGCCGCTGAAAAGCCGGCTTCCGAGCCAGACCGAAAGGAGGAAGCCGCTGAGGATGGCGCATCGACCGAGGATGGTGGTGCCTGCCAGGGGTGCCAGCAGCCCGAGGAGAGCCAGAAGCGTCAGGCTTGCCCCCGCTCCCAGCGGGAGCAAGGTGAGCGATTCGATCCAGGGGATGCCTGCGGCTTCGGGCCGCTCCGATGTTGCTTGCGTCGACAAGGCGCGCGGTTCCTCCAGATCCTTTGGCTGATCAGGGGTTTGAAAAGCGAAACATTATAACAGGGCTGTAAGAGGAAATGCGCCTGCGTTTCCCTCTCCGCGTCAGGAGCCGGCGGGTCGAAGCGCTCCTTGCTGCCGCCGAGCTTCAACAGCTCGATACACCAGCCCACCTGCTCCGGGGCCGGTGCTTCGGTCTTGCTCGGACTCTATCAATCAGTTGATGATCGGCCCCGTCGACCCGCAAGTGTCGGCGCTCTTGGAGCACTGCACGGCCCGGGCCTCAACCCGCTGTCGACGAGGGGCTTCTCGTAAGCCTTCTTCATGATGAATTCCCTCTCTGTTTCAGAAGCTGGCGGGTCCGAAGCGCACGCGCGTCCCGTCCAGCTTCACCAAGTCGATGAAAATCAGGGCCGAGCCTTTCAGCCGGTTGCGATCCACGCTGAACGAGTAAGAGGCTCCGCCTCCCGACGTCCCTTCCTGGGCCGGAATCAAGGAGCGATTCAGGACCATCCCTCCTCCTCCCCCTTTCTTGCTGCCGATCACGTCGAACCCTTGCGTGGAGAACTCCCTTTCGGTCTCCCACTCGACGACGATCATGCTCCCGGAGCGTGTGGCCACGATGGAGATCACCTGATCCCTAGGCGCGGTATCCGAAACGAGCGGGATCGGCGTGGGATTCACCGAGACCATCGGAGCGAGGACCGTTTCCCCGAAGATCGTGTT